>NZ_JBVICA010000003.1:240542-464937 GCF_055573115.1 Streptomyces sp. NPDC030222 | reverse complement strand
GTTGTGGAACGGGTGCTTGCAGCGCTCCAGCAGGTCCGCGGTCAGCTGCTGGAACTGGGCGCGGGTGAGCTTCTCGTCCAGGTGCAGCGGGCCCTGCTCGGAGGCGCTGATGTAGGGCAGGTTGATGGTCGTCTCGGTCGAGGACGAGAGCTCGATCTTCGCCTTCTCGGCCGCCTCGCGCAGACGCTGGGTGGCCATCTTGTCCTTGGACAGGTCGATGCCGTGGCCGTTCCTGAACTGCTTCACCAGGTGGTCGACGACGCGCTGGTCCCAGTCGTCACCACCGAGGTGGGTGTCACCGTTGGTGGCCTTCACCTCGACGACGCCCTCGCCGATCTCCAGCAGCGAGACGTCGAAGGTGCCGCCGCCGAGGTCGAAGACCAGGATCGTCTGCTCGTTCTCCTTGTCCAGTCCGTAGGCGAGCGCGGCGGCGGTCGGTTCGTTCACGATGCGCAGGACGTTCAGACCGGCGATCTTCCCGGCCTCGTTGGTCGCGGTGCGCTGCGAGTCGTTGAAGTACGCCGGGACCGTGATGACCGCGTCCGTGACGTCCTCGCCGAGATAGGCCTCGGCGTCCCGCTTCAGCTTCTGCAGCACCCGTGCGGAGATCTCCTGCGCGGTGTAGCGCTTCCCGTCGACGTCGCCGCTCTCCGGGAAGCGCCACTGGGCGTCGCCCATGTGCCGCTTGACCGAGCGCACGGTGCGCTCGACATTGGTCACCGCCTGCCGTTTGGCGACCTCGCCCACCAGCACGTCGCCGCTCTTCGCGAAACCGACCACCGACGGGGTGGTCCGGGCGCCCTCGGTGTTCGTGATGACGGTGGGTTCGCCGGCCTCCAGAACACTCACGACGGAGTTCGTCGTACCGAGGTCGATACCCACTGCGCGTGCCATGGTCTTCTCCTCAGCCTGCGGTGTGCTTCCCCGGCAGGTCCCGGGCTCACGGCGCTCTCACCTGCCCGCTTCGGGAGCAAACCTCTCCACCATCTGGATAGGTCGCACCGATGCGCCTGTCAAGACGACCCCTTCGGGGGGATGTGTACCCGTATTCGGACCACCGCCGCACGGCCGCTGTCGACGACTGCAGGGAGTACCGCCCGCGACACCGGCCTGATCCCTCGTCGATCACCGCACCGGTCACCGCGCGCGGCCGACATGCCGGGCGGCGCCCCGCGCCCGGTGCCGTGGAGTGCTTTGCCGTCCCGGGGCCTCTCGGTACGGTCGGCTCATGCAACGGGTCGGCGCTGTCCTGATCGATATCGACGGTGTGCTCACGGTGTCCTGGAAGCCGCTGCCGGGCGCCGTCGAGGCCGTCGAGCGGCTGCGGGAGCGGGGCGTCCCGTTCGCGCTGCTCACCAACACCACGTCCCGTACACGCGGTTCCATCGCCGCCGTGCTGTCGGGGGCGGGCTTTCCCGTCACCGCGGACGATGTGCTCACCGCCCCCGCGGTGACCGCGGCGTACCTCGCCGAGCACTTTCCCGGGGCGCGGTGCCTGCTGCTGAACAGCGGGGACATCGGCGAGGACCTGCGGGGCGTCACCCTGGTCGACCCCGACGACCCGGCCGCCGCACCCGATGTGGTCGTCGTCGGAGGAGCCGGACCCGAG
Source organism: Streptomyces sp. NPDC030222 (assembly GCF_055573115.1). NCBI lineage: Bacteria > Bacillati > Actinomycetota > Actinomycetes > Kitasatosporales > Streptomycetaceae > Streptomyces > Streptomyces sp. NPDC030222. The sequence goes on along the minus strand of NZ_JBVICA010000003.1, from coordinate 463,328 downwards.
TTCGCCTACGCGGCGCTCAACCGCGCCTTCGCCCACCTCCGGCGCGGCGCCCGCCTCGTCGCCCTGCACCGCAACCTGTACTGGCGTACGGAAGAGGGGCTCCAGCTCGACACCGGCGCCTTCCTCCTGGGTCTGGAGCGCGCGGCCCGCGTCGAGGCCGAGGTGATCGGCAAACCCGCCGAGCCGTTCTTCGCCACGGCCCTGGACCATCTGGGCGCTCGCGCCGAGGAGACCCTGATGGTGGGCGACGACATCGAGTCGGACGTGCTCGCGGCGCAGCGCCACGGGCTCACCGGTGTGCTCGTCAGGACCGGCAAGTACCTGCCGGAGACCCACCGGTCGGCCTCCGGCACACCGCACTACGTCCTGGACTCCTTCGCCGACGTGCCCGACCTCCTCGATCGCCTGGCGGGCTGACAGACTCCGGTCGCCCGGGCCGGGGACCCGCTGGGGCGGTCGGACGAGCCGGGGCCCGGCATTGCCGCGGGGACGTGAACGAGCTTCCGTTTCCGGCTCCGGCGTTGCGACGAGCAGTAGAACAATGAGCCGCGATCCGTCACGCTGTACCCATGCGGTGGCTCTTGCGCCCATCACGGCAACCGGGAGCAGGAGGTCAAGGCCGGGTCCTCTTCGTGCTCGCGCTGATCCTGCCGTTCGTGATCGCTCTGCTCGTGGTGGTCATCGAGCTCACGCCCCTGCACTTCCTGTACACGGGCCCGATGCTCACCGCGACGCCGGCACTGGCCGCGGTCTCGATGGGCCCCCGGGGCACCGTGGCGGCGGTGGTGTTCGCTCTGGCCGTGAGCGTGACCACCGCGACCTACAACCAGGCATGGGGCAGCCAACAGGTCTACACCAATCTGCTGGCTCTGACCCTGGTGTCCACGGCCAGCATCATCTCGAGCCAAGCGGTCGAGAGCCGCAGACAGAGCGAGCTCGACCAGCTCCGCCGGGTCGCCGCGGCGGCGCAGAAGGTGCTCCTGCGTCCCGTGCCGTCCCGGCTGGGTCCCCTACGGACGGCCAGCATGTACATCGCAGCCGAGGAGGGGGCACAGATCGGCGGTGATCTGTACGAGGCCGTCCAGACCCGGTACGGGGTCCGGCTCATCGTGGGGGACGTACGCGGCAAAGGACTGTCGGCCGTGCGCTCGGCCGCGGCCGTGCTGGGCGCCTTCCGCGAGGCCGCCCACTACGAGGACGACCTGGTGGAGGTCGTCAACCACTGCGCGTGGGCGCTGCGACGCGAGCGGGCGATGCCGCGCGGCACGGGTCAGGACGAGGAGCCTGATCAGGCCGAGACGTTCGTCACCGCCATCGTGGCCCAGGTGCCGGACGGAGAAGTGATCCAATTGGTCAATCGTGGCCATCCGCCCCCGCTGGTACTGCGCGAGGGCAAGGTCCGGGCACTGACGCCCGACGTGCCGCTGCCACCCCTCGGTCTGGAGGAATTCATCAGCGGACCCCTCCCGGCGCCGGAGGCCCATCCGTTCTCTCCCGGTGACCGTCTGCTGCTGCACACCGACGGCGTGCTGGAAGCACGCAACAGCGACGGATACTTCTTCGCCCTGGCCGACATCATGGAGCAGGTGCAGGACTGCACCCCTCCGGAGTTCCTGGGGCACCTACACCAGGAACTGATGCGCCACACCCAGGATCGTCTGGCGGACGACGCCGCGATGCTTCTGGTGGACCGGCTCGACGGGGCGCCGTGACCCCGGCGGAGCCATGACCTCCCGGTGTCGCGGGGGCAGTATCGCCCCGATCACGGTGGGGGCGACACTGTGGTGGGTCGAGCCGGGCATCCGCGTCGCTGTCCGCGCGGCATGAGGCACCACGACTGGACGCCCCCGCGTCTCGCCTGGGTCCTGCCTCCCTGATCGCCGCCGCCGCTCTCGCCCCCTCCGCCGTCGCCGCCGCCTTCGACGTCCGGCTGACCCGGGTCCAGGTCCGGCGCCAGGTCCACATCCGAGTCCGCCCGAACCGCGTGCGCCCGGCCGGGCACAGGCGGGGACGACGAGCATCGCCTCTGCAGTCCCGGCCCGGGGCCGTTTCCCGCGGGCGCCCGGGCGGGGCGTCACAGGGACGACGGGTCCGGGCCCGTCTGCCGCTCGGCCCCTCAGGCCCAGGACGCGGCCACCAAGGACCGTTCCGCCGCGGCGAGATGGGTCGCGGCTGCCAGCCAGGCCCAGGCGTACCGGTCGGCGGAAGGGTCGGTGAGACGGCCGAAGACGTCACGGGGGCGACGGTCCGCCTCGACGGCGAGGTCCGTGGCCAGCTCAGCGGCCGTGGCGAATCCGGCGCGGCGAAGCGGTCCGTACCGACCGGCCGGCTCCCCTCCGCGAGCCGCCTCGGCGACCGCGCGCCGGCCGCCGGCGACGCCGGTCTCGATCAGGCGGCGCACCCGCCAGAGCGGTGAGTCGGCCAGCACGTCCGGGCCGGGGCCGGGATGACTGCCCGCGCCCACAGCCCCGCCCTGGGCCGCCGGTACGTCCCGTGGGGCATCCGCGGGCCGGGGCGGGAAATGGACGCCCTGAAGGCGGTCGTAGCCGAGGTCGGCCCGACCGAGCCATTCGTCGGGCAGCCGGAGCGTGTCCTCGCAACCGGGCACCGGACCGACCGCGAGCGGACGCAGCGTGGCGGCCCGGTCGAGGTCGGGGCGGCCCAGGACTCGGAGCCGGAGACCGGCGTGCGCGGCGATACGGCGCAGATTGGCGGTGTGCGGCAGCTCCGGGTGGGGGTGTGCGGGCAGCAGCCTCAGCAGCGGTGCCTCGGCCCGTTCCGATCCGTACGGCGACAGCTCACGGACCAGCACATGCTCGCCGGCCGCGCCGACGACCAGGACGTCGCAGCCGATCAGTATGGCTTCGGCCCCGTCGCGACCGTCCAGCTGGGCGGCCACGGCCTCGGCGGCCGGCCGGGCGAACAGCGCCGCTGCGGGCTCCTCGGACCAGGACACGCCGCGCAGCGGGGTCGCCCGGACCCCGCGTCCGCTGCCGAGGCGCCCCTCAGGGGAGACCGTGGCCCCCACGATCAGCAGGCCTCCGCGGGACAGCCCGGTGTGGTCGAGGACCGCCCCGCCGAGGGCGACGGAGGCGGCTCCGGCGCCCCGTGCCCGAGCCAGGCCGCCGGGCCGGACGTCTGAGACGGAGAACCGGGCGTCGTCCGGAGCGAGGAGATGGGTGACCACTCCCCCGTATCCGGTGGCGGAGAGCACGGGCTCCCGGCACAACCCGTGGACCCGGAGACTTCCCCCCGGCTGGTAGGCGCGGCGGGACGTGCCCACCAGCGCCGGGTCGGCGGATCCGGAGGCCAGCAGCCCCGCGGTGTGCAGGAGTTCGCGGAAGGCCTCGGTCAGTGCGGGCAGCCGCTGGGCGGCGCTGCGATCCCGGGCGGCGCGCAGTCCGCGTACGACGCGCAGGGCCGCGGCCTCGGCGCGCGGCAGTCCCGCGAGACGGGCGGTGTGCGCGGCACGCAGCAACTCGGCCTGCACCACGGCACCGCCGGCCGCGACACCCGCTGCGAGCGCCGTGGCCGCCGCCTGCCAGAGCGCGCCCGCGGCGCGGGTCCGGGCAGCGGACAGCGGCGGGGCGTCCGGTCCGGCGTCAGCAGCCGGAACGGGGGAGGGCGTCCCGGCTGCTCCGGCCGGTGATCGTCCCGGACCGGCTCCCCTGGCCGGTCCGCCCGGCGGTTCGGCCGACCCGCGCGGCGGTTCGGCCGGTCCCGTCGGCTCGTCGGAAGCGGCCCGGTCGGGGGAAGGCTCGGTGGACCCGACGGCCGGGTCGGCGCAAGCGGCCGGAGCGGGATCGGCAAGCGACGTCGGCTCGGCGAGCGAAGCCGGATCGTCAATCGGAGCCGGATCGGCGATCGGGGCGGCTCCGAGCGCCGCGGCGCGGTGGAGGCAGCGGGGTGCCAGCAGGCAGCTGCAGACGGCCTGTTCGGCCGTCGTCACCGCGCCCGACGGACCGGGCCGCAGCGTGACCACGGCGTCCTCGCCGAAACGGATCGTCACGCTGCCGTCCTCGCCGGGGACCGCACCCGCGGCACAGCCCTCGATGGCGGCGTCCAGTTTCCTGCGCAGCCTCGCGGTGAGGTTCTCGACGGCTTCGGCGACGACTTCGGGGGCCGTCGGCGGAAGCAGGGCTCCGGCCGTGGCGGCGGAGTCGGGGACGGAGTCGGCGGTCAACGGTGTTCTCCACGGAGGCGGTCGCCCACCCATCGGGCGAGGGCGAGGGGGCTGAGGGCGGCCACCGGCATTCCGGCCGCGACGAGTTGCCGGGCGACGGGGACCGAGTAGCGGGGTGTGCCCGTGTCGTCGAGAGCGGCGCAGCCCAGCAGGTGCGCGCCGGAGGCGGCGAGGGCACGGACCTCGCCGAGCAGGCCGCCGATGGGATACCCCTCCTCGAAGTCGCTGACCACGACGACCAGGGTGCGGCTCGGCACGGTGATCAGCGACCGGGCGTGGGCGAGGCCCGCCGCGATGTGCGTACCGCCGCCGACGTGCACCTCGAGCAGCAGCGAGAGCGGATCGTCGACCCTGTCGGTGAAGTCCACGACCTGGGTCGAGAAGGCGAGGAAGTGCGTGGACAGCGTCGGCACCCCGCCGAGGACCGCAGCGGTGAGCGCGGACCAGACCACCGAGGCCTCCATGGAGCCGGAGACGTCGACGACCAGGATCAGGCGCCAGTCCGCCTCCCGGCTCACCCGGGTGCTGAACACCGGGCGTTCCGGGACGACCAGCACGCCCCCGTCGTCGCGCCGCCTGGTGTGCGCGAGGTTGGCGCGGAGCGTCCGCGGCAGGTCGAGCCGTCCGCCGGGGCGGCGGGTGGGCCGCGGGGCGGCGAGGCCGGACAGCGCGGGGCGCAGCCGGGTGGCCAGTTCCCTGGCGAGTTCGTCGACCAGCCGCCGGACCAGGGGCCGGAGCCGGGCGAGTTGCTGTTCCGGCATGCCTCCGGCCAGCGACAGCACGGAGGTGAGCAGTTCGACGGAGGGCCGTACGGCGGCGGGGTCGAGCTGCGCCAGTACGTCGGTGCGGCCCGCGTCTGCGGCCTCCGCCAGCACCTCCTCCCGTACGTCGGCGCCGAACAGTGCCTCCAGTTCCTCGGCCCATTCGCGGGCCGTCGGGTAGGAGGCGCCCTGCCCTCCGCCGGCTCCGCTGTCGGCGCCGCCGCCCCGGCCCACGTCGGAGGCACCCTCGCCGCGCCCGGCGCCGTACAGCTCGTCCAGGGCACGGGCGTAGCGCCGCGCGTCAGCGGGGAGCCGGTCCTGCTGACGGCCGAGCAGCAGCCGCCATCGGTCGGCCGCGGTGAACCGCTGCCCGCTCCGCGCGAGGGCCTTACGGACGGGCCCTTCGCCGTCGGCCGCGGGGCTCCCGGTACCGGCCGGTGCGCCGGACTCCGGCAAGGTGCCGTGGTGGTGCGGGGTGTCGCGGTCGTGCGGGGTGTTCCCGTCCGACGCGGTGTTCCCGTCCGACGCGGTGTCCCCGTTCGTGGTGTCCCCGTTCGCGGTGTCCCCGTCCGACGGGTCGTCTCGGCCCGGCAGCGGCAGTCCCTTGAGCGCGGCGAGCCCGGCGGCGTCCGCGGCGGCCCAGAGGGCGAGCAGGGCGGGGGGCGCGTCGAGCGACAGGTCGATCCGGTCGCCCAGGCGTTCCGTCACGGTGTGCAGCAGCCGGTCGCGGGCGGCGGGTGCGAGCGTGTCGAATCCCCCTCGCAGGGCCGGCAGCCGGTCCAGGAACTCCTGGTCGGCGAGGCTCTCCACCCGGTCCAGCAGGGGGTCGAGCGCCGCCGGCGAGGACTGGAGCAGCGGGCCCGCGGCGGCGAGCAGCCCACTGAGGCGGCGTGTCAGCTTGCGCCGGCTCTCCGGTGTCCCGGCGGTGTCGATCCATCCGGCGGCGCGGTCGCCGAGACCGGCGGCGGCGTCGAGGTCCAGCAGCACCCGTACGGCGAGGGCGGCGCCCTGCATCAGCGGTGACCCGGTCGTGGTCAAGTCGCGCAGGGCCTCGTCCATGCGCAGGCCCAGGTGCTGGGCGGCGGCCCGGTCGGCGAGGGCCACCAGAGCGGCGGCCTCCGCGGGATCGTCGCTGCCGGCCAGGCCGGGCAGCGCACGGACCGCTGCATCCAGCAGTTCGGCACCGAGCTCGGTCGCGGCGGCTCGGCTCTCGGCGGAAGCTCCGGGGAGATGGCCGCGATGGAGGGCTTCCAGCAGGTCGAGTGCTTCGAGGAGTTCGGGCAGTGTCGCCGTCCCGGGCAGCACTGCCGCGGCCTCCGTCAGCCGGGCGGTCACCAGTTCGGGCAGGTCACAGCGGGCGGCCGCGGCGAGCCCGGTGAGGATCTGGGCGCAGGTCGGCCCGCCCTCCGCGGCTTCGCGGCGGGCCGTTTCGCGCAGGGTGCCGGCCGCGGCCTGGGCGGGGTTCACTCCGCGTACCCCGGCCAGGTCGAGGCGGGCCGGCACGGAAGGCGTCCAGGACAGCCGCCATTTGGTGCCGAGGGCGGTGCCGTCGCCGGTACCGGCGACGGCGGCGGGTTCGCCGTACGAGGCCCCGAGCACCAGCAGACGTTGCAGCAGCACCTCGCGGCGGCCGTCCAGTTCCGAGCGGAGCGGGTCGAGGCGCACCTCGCGCGGCTCGGGGTCCTCGGGGGACGGCAGTCGCAGCGCGGTCAGTTCGGCTTCCACGGACGGTCCCAGACCGGACCGCGGGCTGCGCGGCGAGATGCGCCCGCGGCCGGTCCCGATCATGACGGCTTCGAGGGCGCGGGCCAGTGCCCGGCCCCGGCCGAGCGGCTCGCTCTGTCCGAGCACGGTGGTGACGGCTTCCAGCAGTTCCCCCCGGCCGGGTGCGGGCAGCCCGCGCAGCCGGGCCAGGTCGCAGGCCAGCCGCAGCGTTTCGGCGGCTTCACCGGTGCCCGCGGTGTGCCCGGCTGCGCGCAGCTCCCGGCAGACGCCCGTGACGGCGTGCGAGGCCGCGTCCCGGAGCCGCTCCGGGTCCCCGCCGGCGTGCAGCACGGCCTGCTGCCAGAGCGGGTCGCGGATGCCTGCCGGGTAGCCGGAGCGGGCGTCGAGCAGATCGAACGAGTACGGCACGAGGGAGGTCACGGCCGCGCCCCCGTCGGCGGCTGCCGCCACCGCCCGTGCTCCGGCGGAACCGCCACCGGCGCTGCCCGCGTCCCGCGGGTCCGTGCCACCGGTACCGCGGTCGGCATCTACGACGATGCTCGCGCGATCAGCCGTCTCGGTGCCCGTTGCGGGCTCGGCTTGACCGGCCCCGGCCCGGCCGGCGACGGCCTGACCGGTGACGGCCAGGTCGACGCCGGGCTCCCCGTCCGGGGCGGCATCGACCGCATGGAAGCCGATCGACCCGGAGCCGATCGACCCGTCGGCACGGTCGCTCCCGGCGCCGAGAGCCCCACCGCCCCCGTCGCCGCAGCCGGACGAGGCGTCGCCCGGGCCGCAAGCAGCCCCGGCGTCATCCGACGCGCCCACGCCGCCACGAGCCGAAGCAGCCTCACCGGCATGCACTCGCCCGACACCCGGGCCACCGCCCGAGGAAGCCTCCCCTGGACCGGAAACTGTCGCCTCCACTCCAGCGGACACAGCCGAGCCGACACCACCGCCGACAGCCTCACCGACCACTCCCCCGACACGCGAGCCACCCCCGGAAGCGACATCGCCCTGGCCGGATGCGGACGGGCCCGCGTCCGTGCCGTCGGGGTGGGCGGTGTCGGGGCCGACCGGAGCCGGAGCGGTTGCCGGGAGGGCATCGGTGGTGGGGCCCGGGTGGGGGCGGCCGATGGCGTCGAGGAGCAGCGCCGGGGCGTGGAAGGCGCCGATGACGGCGGCCACCGTGTTGCCTTCGGCCGCCGCCGCGGCGATCACGCCGCGCATGTGGGCCTCGCGGGCCAGGTCGGTGGCGGGGATGCCGTCGCCGGCCGCGGCGTCCTGGCGCAGGGCCCAGCCGACGCCGAGGGCGGCGCGACGGACCGATTCCGGTGGGCAGCCGGGGGCGAGCACCTCGACGGAGCGGTCCCAGAGGTCCTCGCCGTCGCGTCCGGTGCCCGCCGCTGTGAGTGCGTCGGCGAAGGTCGCGCGAGGGGCGGCCGGCTCGGAGTGCTCCTGCGGCGTTCCCTCCCCGGGGGTCTCCGACGGGGACCAGCCCCGGTCCGTCAGCGGCAGGTCGCAGCAGAGCACTTCGGCCCCGTGCTCGCGGGCCCAGCGGATCGCGGCGAGTTCCGGGGAGAAGTCGGCGAAGGGGTAGAAAGCCAGCCGTCCGTCGAGGCCCGTGCCGGCCAGGGCGACCGGTGCGTGGGTTTCCGGGTCGGCGAGGTGCGGCAGCCAGTCCTGGAAGTCGGCGGGCAGTTCGACGCAGACGACGTCCGCGCCCGACGCGTCCAGGAGGGCGGGGACGACCGCTGCCAGCGCGGGACTGTGGTGGCGTACGCCCAGCAGGTACGGCCGGCGGGACGCGCCGAGCGCGTCCACGGCCGTGCGGGGATCGGCTGCGCCGCCGGGGCCGTTGGCCGGCGGGGCTGCCGCCGGGCTGTCGGTGACGGTCAACGCAGGCTCCCGCGCAGGTCCCAGAGGCGGCGCCACATCGGGGAGCCGTCCTCGGCGCGGCGGCGGACCGGTCCGTCCCAGTAGCCGAGCAGCCGGCCGTGGTCGGCGGGGTCGTCCTTGCGCACGACGCCGAGCAGGTGTCCGGGGAGCAGGTCCAGTACGTCGCCGCCGGGCAGATAGGCGGCGGCGACGCCGAGGGACGCGGCGACCTGGACGGCTTCGGCGGTGGACATCACCGTGCCGGGGCGTTCCACGTCCCAGCCCTCGGCGGAGCGGCCGGTGCGCAGATCGCGGAAGACGGTGACGAGGGCGTCCAGTACCGCGTCGTCGACGCCGAACTCGGCGCCGGCGCGCTGCACGGCGGCGACCGCCTGACGGCGGATCAGGGTGGCCTCGGCGTCGGCGTCGGCGATCGGCTGCACGGTCTCGAAGTTGAAGCGCCGCTTGAGGGCGGCGGACATCTCGGAGACCCCCCGGTCGCGGAGGTTGGCGGTGGCTATCACGGTGAAGCCGGGTGCCGCGGAGACCACCGCGTCCTCGGTGGCGGTGAGTTCGGGGACGGCGACCCGACGGTCGGACAGAATGGACACCATGGCGTCCTGCACCTCGGGCAGGCAGCGCGTGATCTCCTCGATACGGGCGACCCTGCCGGTGCGCATGGCGGTGAGGACCGGCGAGTCGACCAGCGCCTGCGAGGTGGGCCCCTGGGAGAGCAGCAGGGCGTAGTTCCAGCCGTAGCGGAAGGCGTCCTCGGTGGTGCCGGCGGTGCCCTGGACGGTGAGGGCGCTGGTGCCGCAGACGGCCGCCGACAGCAGTTCGGAGAGCATCGACTTGGCGGTGCCGGGCTCGCCGACGAGCAGCAGGCCGCGTTCACCGGCGAGCGTGACCACACAGCGCTCGACGAGGGCGCGCTCGCCGACGAACTTCGGGGTGATGACCAGTTTCGTGGGCAGTCCGGCGCGGCGCTTGGGCAGGGTCAGCTCCTCGCCGTCGCTTCCGCAGACGAAGGTGACCACGGCACGGGGGGTGAGCGCCCAGCCGGGCGGGCGGGGGCCGGTGTCCTGGGCCGCGAGGAAGGCGAGTTCGGCGGCGTACCGCTCCTCGGCGGGGAGTACCTGGCGCTCGGGGGCGGCGGCGGTCTGCTCGGTGACGGTCATCGGGCGGGCGTCCTTTTCGTTGCGAAGTCGGTGGTGCGGAGCGGATGGTGCGGAACCGTGGGTGCCGGACCGGTGGGGTGGCGGTCGGAGTCGGGGAGCGGGGCTCAGGGGGCGGAGCGGGCAGGCACCCGGACGGGCGGCGCCCCGGACCATCGGGGCGCCGGGCCGGGGCCGGGCCCGGAGGCGTAGCGCACCCGAGGGGGGTACGCCACGCCGGTGGTGGGACGCGCCGTGTCAGCGGCGGCGTCCTCGCCGGGCCTTGACCTTCAGCTCCTCGAAGCGCGGCGCGTCTCCCTCTCGGATCCGCTGCCAGGCCCTGCGGTAGAGCCCGGCTGCGGGTTCGGCGGGGACGAGCACACCGAGGACCGGGTGCCGGTCGGCGACCAAGTCGTACATCGGGAGCTTCCACTGTTCGAGCGGCAGCGTCGGGGACGATGTCTCGACCCACCCGCCGGGCAGGAACAGCGAACGTCCCGCGCGGCTGCGGCCGGCCGACACGACCAGTTCGGTGTCGGTCAGTTCGGCGCGGGCGGCCTTGAGCCGGGCCGGCTTCCAGCCCGTCCAGCGGGCGGTGTTGCGGTCGGTCGGGTCGGGCATGGCGAGCAGCATCAGATAGAGGATCGCGGCGTCAGCGCCCAGGCCGTACTCGGCGGAGACCTCGGCGACGATTTCGGGCACCGAGCGGCCCGGGTCCTGCGGCCACCAGGTGCCGTCGGCGTCCGCGGAGCCCGCCGCGGGGGCGCCCGGGTCGGCGAGCAGCGCCGCGAACCGCGCGTCGTGCACGATCCGCAGGGCGGTCTCCGCGGGGAAGGGCCGCTGGTCGACGTCGCGCAGCACCGGCAGGTACGGGTCGGACCCGGTGGAGTCCAGCAGTGCCGGGCGGACGGCCGGCGAGGGCTGGTCGTCATGGGTGGCCATCACGACCGCGCCGTACTGCTCGTAGCCGTCCCCGGTGGCGGTGGGCGCGCCGGCGGCCTTGCGGAAGCCGCTGAGGCTGACGAACCGGTCCAGATCGAGGAGCAGTTCGGGGGCGGTGAGCCGCTGCCGCACCGCGGTGAGCGCGGTCGGCAGGGCGGCCCGGTGCGGGTCGCCGGCCGGGAGCCGGTGCGCCAGCCACGCCGCCATGGCGACCGCGCCGGTGAGCACCGTCCCGGAGAAGGCGTCGGCGTCCGGCTCACGGGGTGCCACCCGGTCCCCCTTGACCGCCCACGGCACGTCGGTGCTGAGGGGTCTCGCCGCGGCGGGGTCGAGCAGCGCGGGCAGTGAGCGGTCGGCGGACCAGGAGGTCCGGACGGCGCGTGCCGCCTCGGTGAGCAGCCAGTCGGGTACGGGGGTGCGGCGGCCCACCCGCTTGTTCCACACCTCCGCGGCGGCGGCCACGTCGGGGCCGTCCGTCCACAGACGGGCCGGATCGGCGGGCAGCAGCGCCGCGACCAGGGTGCGCCGGAGTCCCGGGGGCAGGTTCTTGAGGTCGTCGCGGGCGAGTGCCGCGTCGGCCGCCTTGACGCCGAGGGCGGTGCGGAGTTCGGAGGGGAGGAAGTTGCGCTGGTAGCTGTCGACGTGCGGCAGGCCGGCGATCAGCAGCCGGGCCAGGGTGCCGGGCACTCCGGTGAGCCGGCCGAACTCCTCTGCGGCTTCCGGGAGCCAGGGTGCCGGGCCGTGTCCGGCGGCGACGGTGAGGAAGGCCGTCAGCCAGTCGGCGTCGCGCTCCCGTTCGCCGAGCGGGGCGTCCCCGCGCAGGGTGTACGGCCCGGGCACCTGGAAGCGGCCGCCGGGGTCGTGGAAGAGCGCTCCGAACTCGTAGCCGTCGGTGACCGATTCGCAGTGCTCGGTCATGGCGAGGAAGGCTCCGTCGCCGAGCGGGAGGATGCTGCGGTGGTGTGCGGGACGCTGGCTGCCGTCCGGTCGCAGCAGATGGCGGTGTTCGAGGTGGACGAGGACACGGCGCCAGCGGCCGGTGGAGCCCTCGGCGGACGCGAGTCCCAGGGCGTCCACTTCGCGCAGCAGGGTGAACAGGGCTGCCCGCTCCTTCTCGCCGGTGCCGAGGGCGACGGCGCGGTAGGCGACGGCGGCCGGCTCGTCGAGCCAGGGGGTCCACGTCAGTGCGGAGTGGGGAAGCACCGGCAGGGCGTGGTGGAGCCGGCCTGGCACGCCGGGAGTGCCGCGGTCGGCGCCCGCGGCCGACATGGCGCGGAGGTAGCGGAAGACGGCGTCGGTCTCGCCTCCCCAGCGGTAGTACCCAGAACCGGTCAGTCCGGTCAGCGCGTCATCGAGCAGCCGGTCGACCGGACCGTCGGGGACGTACTCGGCCGCTCCCCCGGTGCTGCCGGAGGCGAGGCGCGCGGTGACGTCGTCCAGGGCGGCCCGCTGGGTGAGCGCGAATCCGAGCACCGCGGCGACGCCCTCGACGAGCGCCGGGTCGGTGATCTGCGGCAGTGCGTCCTTCACCAGGGTCTGGAGTTCCTCGGCCTTCCCGACCGCGGCAGCGGCCTCGATGAGCGCGGCGGCGGTGTCGCGGTCCGCGGCCCTGAGCACCGCGGAGCCCTCGGGGTCGCGGGGGCGCAGGCAGTACCAGTGGGTGACGGGCGGGAGCCGTCGACTGGTGGGGGCGAAGTATCCCCGCTGGTTGTCGAGCCGGGCGCGGTTGGTGATCACCCCGTCGGTGTCGGCGAGGCAGACGTCGTACCAGTCCCGGGACACGGCCCGTGGGCGGTCGTCGCCGGGGAGGGTGAGTGCGGCGACGGGCATCTGGGTGCCCTTCGGCGCGGTGACGCTTCGGCCCGCGGTGTCGGAGCAGTGCCAGCCCTGGGGGGTGCGGACGGCGCGCCAGCCGAGGAGGCCGCCGCCGGGTGTGCCGAGCGCCGAGCCTTCGACGGCCGGTGCGGGCCGCAGCCAGCTTCCGCTCGCGGCGAGTCTGCTGTCCTGCGGATGGGTTCCCAGCGCGTCGGCGAGGAATCCGGGCAGGGAGAGCCGCCCCAGGGTGCCGGTGGCGGGGTCGTACTCGCGCCAGCCGGAGGGCCGCTCGCTGTGGTCCCAGACCCAGTGGGAGGTGCCGTCGGAGATGATCATCCGCTCGTCGGGCAGCTTGGTGTCGCCACGGTGCAGCAGGCCCGCACCGGTGGTGCGGCCACCGCCGGCGACCGGCAGGGTCACGTTGTCGGAGCGGAGCCGCCAGGGGCTGTTCCCGGTGTCCAGGGTGAGGATGTCGTGCGGGGCGCTCAGCCAGTAGCCCTGGGTGTCGCCGCGGTGCCACGACCGCCAGAAGACCAGCAGGTCGCCGTCGACGTAGTGGAAGCCGTGGGTGTACTGGGAGCCGCCCGGGATCCGCAGGTCGTGGGTGAGCACGGTGGAATCGGCGTCGATGACCCGCACCTGGGTCTGGTTGGCGACGATCAGGCAGGGCCAGGCGTCCACGACGGTCAGGTCCTGGTGGCCGTTGCCGGGTGTCAGTTCGGCGACCGCGGTCTCCCATGCGGGCCAGGCCAGTTCGTCGAACAGGCCGCCGCGCAGGGTGCGGGCGAGGATGTCGCCGACGTCGGTCGCGGCCGCGGCGGCCACGTCCTCCTCGGCGAGGGACAGCGCCTCGGCGGGGAGCCAGGTCAGCCGCCGGATGGCGTCGGGGAGCTGCGGCAGGCCGGCGGCGGCGGACTCGCGGGCGACCCGGCGCATCCATTCGGTGAGCATGGTGCGGCCGCCCGGCACTCCGGCCAGCAGCCTGAGGGTTTCGCGTCCGGAGGAGTTGTCGTTGAGGCCGTCGGCGGCGCGGTGGAAGGCGGCCCGGAAACGCTCGTCGGTGGCCAGGGGAACGAGGTCCCGGCGCTCCTCGGCGTCGGCCCAGGCCTCCAGGTGGAGTGCGGCGTTGTCGGCCGGGGCGGCGACCGGGACGTCCAGGGACAGCAGCAGATCGAGCAGGTTGACGTCCTGGACGCCGATCCTCAGCCCGTCCTCCCGTCCGGGCTCGGCGAGTTCTGCGCGGAGCCGGCCGGCAGCGCGTGCGACCAGGTCGAGCAGGAGCGGCAGCGGGTGTCGCCAGCCCCAGCCCGAGCAGCGGGCGGTGTGGAAGCGCTCCAGCCAGCCTGCGGTGCCGTCCGCGCAGCGCTGTTCGGCGGGTACGTCGTCGGCGACGAGCCCGGCGGTGGCGCCGGACTCCTCCAGTATCCCCAGCCAGAGGGCGGAGAGTTCGCCTCCTTCTCCGCCGGCCGGCATCATCCCCAGCAGGGTGCCGCGCACGGCCGGTTCGCGGCGGGCGAGGGCGATGAGGGCGGCACGGTGGGCCTTCCACCAGCCGAGGGCGGCGCGCAGGGTGGCGGGCAGGGGCAGCAGCTCGGCGAGGTACTCCTGCTCGGCGTCGGGGCCGCGCAGGCCCGCGTTGCGGGCGAGCCGGCGCAGCTCGACGGCGCTCTGTGCGGAGGGCGGCAGTCCGCCGGCGGTGCGGCGTACGCACAGGCGGCGGAAGCGCTCGTAGGCCTCGGCGGCGGGCACGCGTGCGGCGAGTTCTCTCGCGTAGGAGGTGAGCACCTTCACCGGCAGCGCGCCGGCCAGGGCGAATTCGAGGAAGACGGCGTCCAGCCGGTCCTCGTCGACGGTCAGTCCGTGCTGTGCCTCGCTGGTGCGGGCACGGGCGAACAGCTGGGAGGCGTAGGTGGCGTTGTCCACCGCGAGGAACGTGCGGGCGGCCTGCTCGTAGAAGACGGGCAGGAAGTGCGGTACGGCCGCGGCCAGCCGGCCGGCCAGTTCATGGCAGGCGTCGAGGGCGGCCTTGGGCTTGCTCTTGGCCTGCCGGGCCACGCGATCCAGTTCGGGCACGAGGGCGAGGGCGTGGTGGCCGTCCTCCGGGTGGTGCACCAGAACCCATTCGGGGAAGCCGAGGGCCTGGCGCCGGCCGAGGCCGACCTCGGCCGGCTCGCCGTCGGGGACCAGCCCGAGGAATCCCGCGGCGAGGTCCTCCGCGGCGCCGAGTTCGGCGGCGGCCAGCCGGACGACGACACGCTCGTCGTCCAGGCCGGGGTGGCGGTATGCCCGGGCGGTCAGTTCGACCGCGGACGGACCGGCGTCCTTTGTACCGGTCGGCAGTACGGCGCCGGCGTCGAGCAGCAGCCGGGCCTCGCTCATGGCTCCGTTCGCGGTCGTGCCGCTGTTGTCAGTGGTGGTGTTCACGCGTTCCCGCCCTCTTCGATCTTGCGGCCGGCGTACAGCGCCGCCGCCATCCGCATCCCCTCCGACCAGGCCACCGGCCCGACCTCGCCCAGTCGCACCACGCGGCCGTTCTCGTCGTGCCAGCTGAGGGCGCCGGTGGTGGACTCGTCCTCCCAGTAGGGCTCGCCGATCCAGACGGCCGCCTCGAGACCGCGTCCCTCGTCGCGGACCTTGCAGGTGGCGTAGCCCCCGGAGACCCGGTAGCCGAGCCCGGTGGCACGCGCGGCCAGGCTGAACCTGGACGGGAAGACCCCGCCCGCGAAGTCACGGACCTCGGTGGCGGCGGCCTTCACGTCGTCCGGCTTCACCCAGGTGGCACGGTGGATCTGTTCGACCCGCTGCACGATGTCCAGTTCGGCGGCGAACTCCCGTACGTCCTCCAGGTCGGGGAGCAGTACGGGGTGCGGCAGGGTGACGGTGCGGGGGGAGAGCCGTACGGTCTCGCCGTCGAGGTTGACCACCCGCAGTTCGCCGGAGTCGGTGGCGTCCCGCAGGAAGCCCACCTCGTCCGGGTCGTCGCCGACCACCGCGAGGTCGCGCAGCGCGCTCTGCCAGGCCACATCCGGCCAGACCCTGGCGAGCAGCGCGGTCGGCACCGGCAGCGCGGACACCATCCAGGTGTCCACCTGTGCGACGCAGGCGGCATCGTGACGGTCCAGCCATTCGGCGAGCCGGCGCAGCCGGTCCACCTCCGGATGGTCGCGCAGGGCCTTGGGGATGGTCTTCAACTGCCGCCCCGCCGACCGACCGCCGACGGCCCGCGCCGTCACCCGGCCCTCCACCAGGGCGATCTCATACCCTTCGCCCGCCGACACCCAACCCATCAGTCCGTGCCCCTCGCCGTGTCCCGTCCGGATCCGCGCAGCCCGGACAGGGGGAACTCCCATCCCCCTGGGCTGCGGTATGGGCGGGACACTATCGACCGCCACTGACAACGGAGGACCGGGTGGGTGAACCGCGGGGGCACGGGCCGGGCGTCCGGTGTCCGTCAGCAGGTCGTGCGGCGGTCCGGGCGGAGCCGATCACTACGCTTGGCCCGTGGGTCACACCGAGGATGTCGCCGAGGGGGCGGGGCCGTTCACCACGAGGCTGACCTGGCGGCTGGCCGGGGGCGGCACCGCGGTCTGGGAGTCGCGCGCGGTGCGCAAACGCGGTGTGCTCGCCGTACGGCCCGCAGGAGTGCCGGAGGCGGTCCCGCGGCCCGCGGACGCGGTCGCCCTGCGTCGTCTGCGGGTGCTCAACGACATCGCTGCCGCCGCCTTCACGGTGGGCGGGGCGCTGTTCGCGCTGGGCGCGGCACTCTCCCTGGGCTCCTACGATCCGACGACGATCGCCTCCGTCTACTTCGCGGGCGGGCTGTTCTTCAACACCGGCGGCTACGCCTCCCTCCTCCAGGTGGTCAACGCGCCCCGGCGGGGTGAGTCGTCCGATGCGCTGGAGACGCACCGCTGGCGGTGGTGGAGCTACGAGCCCATGCGGATCGGCTGGCTCAGCGCCTTCGTACTGTTCGCCGGGACGCTCGTGTTCGGCATCAGCCTGCTCACCTCGTTCCTCCAGGGCCTCTCGGCCCAGCAGGTGAACCGGCTCGTCTGGGCCCCCGATGCGGCCGGATGTCTGCTGTTCCTGATCTCCGGTCACCTCGCCCTGCTGGAGGTGTGCCACGGCCGGCCGGGGATCCGCGCGCACGACCTCGGCTGGTGGATCGTCGCCGTCAACCAGTTCGGGTCCGTGCTGTTCCTGGTCTCGGCGTTGGCGGGCTTCACCAGGCCCCACACCGGCAGCCTGGTGAACGTGGCCCTCGCGGACTGGGGGACCCTCACCGGCGCGTTGTGCTTCTCCGTCGGCGGGGTGCTCCAGGTGTTCGAGAGGCCGTGAGGCGGCGCGGCGGCCGCCGTACGGAACTACCTCACACGGTAACCGTCGTGGGCGACGGATCGCTCGTTGAAGCCGGCGAAGTCGTCGACCCACTGCCCGGCGTCCTCGGGCACGTCGTCGAAGAACGACATCAACTCGGTTACCACGCCACCGTCCACCGCGAGGCGCAGACGTGAGGCGATGAAGGCAGCTTCGTCCGGACCGACATGCCAGTCGGCGTTGGAGAGGAACTTCTCCATGTCCGCGGTCTGTCCGTTCGGCTCGAATCCGGGCAGACGAAGCGCCTGCTCCAACCCCTGTCCGGCGGCGGCACCCGCCTCCCTCATGACCTCCCGGACGAACCCCATCTGCCGGCCGTTCAAACCGAAGGCGCCACCGGGGGCCTGGCGCTCGAACTCGAATGCGTATCCCATGCGGGCAGCGTAGGGGTTCAGTCGAAGGCCGTGCCCGTCAGGACCCGGGCAACGCCCTGCTCAGGATCATCCATGGCCGGGCGCATGAAGCGCGGCTCTCCACTCGCGGTCCTCCGCACAGAGCGGGGACATCCATTCGTTCTGTCTCCACACCCGAACGGGCGTGGTCCCGGCCTCTCCTGGCGGACCGGCAGAAAACCGCGGACCCGCACGATTCCGGGCACGGGCGCCGTTCCGTCCACCGGGGGGCGCGGCACGGTCCGGCCCACGGCACGCCGCACACCGTCACGATTCCGCCCACTGACGGGAATCCGCCACACCGACGTGATTCCGCCGGCCGACGCGATCCCGCACCGCCATTCCGTGACGGTGATTCCCGGCCACGAATCCTCGCACGGCGAATCCCGGCCGCGTTTTCCGCCGGTTCGCACGAAGTCGGCATGCCGCTGCCCGGACCAAGCCGATGTGCCGCTGACGGAGCGGTGGGCCGCGGCCGGGAACCGGTGGGGCGGTGTCAGCCGGCTGCGGTCAGCGAGACGGGAGCGGTGATCCACCGCACGACCGTCGCGACGATCGTGTCATCGAGCCCGCACAGGGCCTCGATCGTCTCGGCGTCACCGCCCAGCGGCGCGACACCCGCCGAGATGAGGGCGGCCTGCAACTCCAGGCGGCGCCTGTCGTCCGCGGCCAGGGCGACGGTCAGCCGCCTGCCGGGGTCGGGCGGGGCCAGCGGGGACTCCTCGCCGGACGGCGGCGCGGGACGGTGATCGCACTCCCGCGCGCCGGGCGGACGGCGGGGGTCCGTCATCATTCCCCGCGCCGTCATAGAAGGGGAAATAACCTGACCGATACCCATTGACTCTCCTGGTTTGCGTTGCAGACACACGAAAATCTTCCACAACCCGGCATTGAATTTTCCTGCCGTTCCCATGAACAACTCCCACTCAAGAGAAGATCATCACACTTGGGGGGCCTCGGTGCGATACACGAGCGCAGGCTATAGCAATGAGCGAAGAGAGTATCCCATGCAGAAAGGCCCGGCGAATGAGGTAGACGCATGGCGCGGATATGACTATCAGAACGGAAAATGCCACACACATGGAATCCCTCCGTCCGTTCCGCTTTCCGACGACCGTTCGACCGCCGTGCGGGCTGGGTCGACGACGGCAGTCGCGCACAGTCGCACGGACGCACCCCGGTCTCCCGTTCGACACGCCAATCGGCACACAGCCGCACACACAGCCCGGCGCCGCACACGGGCTTCGCATACGGCCCCGGGACCGCCTCAGGCACCGGCCGCGGCTTATCGTCAGCGATCTCGGCTACCTTTAGCTTTTGACTCTCTTCGGGTTGATTGCGCTCGAACAGCGCGTCCTGAAGGCCGCCTCGAGGGTTTGTGTGCACGTGGAACCGCGTGAGCTATGGGAAAGAAATACAATCCTGGCGAAAGCCTTCTGCTCCAGCGACGATCGGGTGCGGGAGGCGCAGAGCGCCCTGGACGAGGCACAGGCCGACCGTACGCGGAAGCTCGCCGCATTCGCAGTGGTGGTAGGCGACGACGGAAGTGTGGCCGGCATGATGGGCCTCCAGGAACGCGAGGTGCGCCTGGCGCGCCGGACCGTGGGCCGGGAGGGTGCGCGCACCGTGGCGGCCAATCTGCTGACGGCCATGCCGGAGAAGCCCGTCGAGGATCCCGCCGAGCCCATGACCGATTCCCGCTTCCCCTATCAGCGGGCGGAGGCCGCGCCCACAGTTCCCCCGCCGCCACCGTACGTACCACCGCCTCCCCAACCCACTGTCGCGGCGCCGGGGGTCCCCCTCGACGACACCTGGTTCGACACCCAGCCGATGGCGCCCGTATGGTCCACGGCGATGGACTCCGTGCTGATCTGGAGCTGGCAGTCGGGCCTGGACCTGCAAGTCGTCGCGAACGAACTCGGCGTGGAGCTGAGGGCGGTGCTCCAACGGGTCCAGACCCTCGCCGCCGACGGCCACCTGGTCAAGCCCGATCCCCCCGGCGCGCGGGGCACTTCGGGCCGGCACCGCAGGTACGAGGAGGCCCTCGCCTTCGCCGACGTGGGAAGCAGCAACCAGTCCGATCTCTACCCACCGCCCGAGTGGGGCTGACGCGGCCACTCCTCCGCCGCCCTGCCCGCCCACCGGGGACGGCGGGCGGGCGGCGCGGCCCGGCCGAGCGTTTCGCGGTGCCGCGTCCGGCGCGTCCGGGCTCTCGCTCAACGCGATCGCCAAGCAGATGGGCATGAGCGGACCCGCGCTCCACCGCTACTTCCCGAGCCGCGACGAGCCGATCACCGAGCTCATATCGAGTTACAACCTATGACGGAACGTGTCGAGGTGGTCCTGTCTGGCGAGGTGGAGCCGGAAGGGCTGGGCTTCCGCCGTGGTCCAGTGCCCCGCGCGGGTGTGGGCCAGGTGGTCGTCGCCATGGAGGCGACCGGTGTGTCCCCTGCCCAACGGCCGACGTGCGTGCTTCTTCAATGCGTGGGCCGGACAGGCGTTCGGCAAGGACCGCTTCCGCAGCCGCCTGCAACACGACCTCGGCCAGGTCCTCGCGGCGATGCAACCAGGGGAGATCACCCCGCGGATCGCCGCCGAGATCCCGCTCGCCCGCGTCGCGGACGCCGTGCGCTGGCGGAGTCCGGAAAGGTCGCCGGCAAGGTCGTCCTCACGCCGTAGCCGTCGCCCGTCCCGCCCCGGCCGCGGGCGCCGCGGGTTCAGCCGGCCGTCGCCAGCAGGCCGGGCAGGTCCCGCATGTCGTCGAACAGCACGGCGCCCGGACCTCGTAGCCGAGCGGCAGGTGTCAGCCCGCCGTGGTAGCCGAAGGCCCGCATCCCGGCGGCGCGGGCGGCCTCCACTCCGTAGACACTGTCCTCGATCACCGCGCACCTTGCGGGCTCCACGCCCAGGGAGCGCGCCGCGTGCAGGAAGAGGTCCGGCGCCGGCTTGCCCCTCGGGACGTCGACGGCACTGAACACGCGGTCCCCGAAGTAGCCGCTCAGTGCGGTGATCTCCAGGCTTCGCCGGATGCCGTCGGGGTGCCCGTTCGATGCGACGCAAAACGGTGCGTCCAGACGGTCGAGGGCTTCCGTCACGCCGTCGACGGCGGTCAGTCCGGCTTCGAAGGCCTCCTCGTACAGATGCTCGTAGCGCTTCAGCCAGTCCTTCTCCAGGCGCCGGCCGAGCCGCTCCTCCATCGCTGCCGTGTAAACCTCGGTGGACGAGCCCACGAACCGTTCGATGATCTCGGCCTCGGTGAAAGCGCACCCCAGGTCGGCCGCGATCTTCGCGTCGACCGCGACACAGATCCGCTCGCTGTCCACGAGCACACCGTCACAGTCGAAGATGACCAGTTCAACGGGAGCAGGCGTCATGATCGAACAGCGTAGCGGGTCGCTCCGGGCACCAACGGACAGGCGAACGAGCCGGGCCCCGGACCGAAGTCCGGGGCCCGGCCCGCTCAACCCTCTCCGGTCCGAGGGGAGTCGGCCGCCTCGCGCCGCTACGGCCGGTGGCCGCGTGGCCACGCCGACCGACCGACCGACCGACCGCCCGACCGCCCGCAGAAATCCTCGGCAAAGTCGGCCCGTTCACGTCCCGGAGCGTCGGCCGGCCATCGCCTCGGGCGGCCGGTGCGTCGCGGGAGCGCCGCCTGGCCCTCTGGCATCCACCCGGCGAGAGCCGCATGATGGACACTCCACCCATGCCTCATGGAGGACCCGTATGGACCCTTTGTCCCTTGCCATCGCCGGTGCTCTCGTCGCGGGTATCGCCACCGGGGCGGGTGAAGCCACCGGAGCCGCCCTGCCGGCCCTGGCCCGGAGGATCAGGGAGCGTTTCGCCGGCCGTTCGGGGGAGCTGGATTCCCGGACGCAGCTCGCGACCGCGCTCGACGAGGAGTTCACCCGAGACCCGTCGTTCCGCCAGGAGTGCGAGTCGCTGTGGAACCAGGCCGCGGGAGACAGCGTCGCCAACTCCTTCAACGGCCAGGCGAAGAACGTCGTCCAGGCCCGGGACATCCACGGTGGGCTCACCATCCAGTGATCCGCGCCGCCCGGCGCACCGGACCGCGGATCACTCACGCCCGGCGAGGAGGGGTGCCATGTCCCTGGTGATCGCCCAGCGTTCATGGTCCCGCCAGACTCCGTCGATCCGGATGAAACCCGGCGAGAGCCCCTCCTTCCGGAAGCCGAGCCGCCGAACGAGTTCCCGCGACGCGGTGTTGCCGGGCTGGATATCGGCTTCCACCCGATGGAGGCCCAATTCCTCGAATGCGTGGCGAACCGCGAGCGCCACACCCACGGACATGTATCCCTGCCTCGCATAGGGCAGGAACACGGCATATCCGAGCACACCGCGCTGGTAGGGCTCGTGAACGATGCCGTTGATATTGATCATTCCGACGAGGTCGCCCTCGTCTGCGAGACAGAGCACCATGCAGACGGCGGTGACCTGGTCGGATCTGGCCAGATAGGCCGAGAATCCACTGGGCGTCCGAGGTATTCCGACCCAGGGATGGTGAAGATCGGCGCTCATCCGGGCGAGTTCGAGGAATCTCTCCTCGTCGTCGGCGGTGACCAACCGCAGTACGACGTCTGTGGGTTGAGCTGCTTCCCTACTCATCGGCCCGAGTCTACGACCCCGACTCCGCGAATATCCGAGGACTGGGAACGCAGAGGGGCCCAGTGCTACTCTGACGGCATCGGTGAGGCGCTCGTCGGCTCCGGATTCATGGATCGAGCACCGTCCTCACGGTACGGGAACCGCGCACTCTCAATGGCCCCTCTCCTTCCCCGAGGCAGAACAAGGTGACCATGAGCGACAACGATCCCCCAGGGCGCCCGCTCCCCGATATCCAAAGCATCCCGCTCGCGGGGCTGTTCGCCGATTCGGCCGGCCTTGCGGCGGAATTCCGGACACGGATCCTGAATCCCCGGGCACCCGTGCACACCATGGCCGCTTTCAATTCGGAAATCGGATCCCCCGCTCCCACGCGGATGGCCGTCTTCCAGTCCGATATCGGGGGCGGTGAGTGCCTCCGTACATCGACCAGTTCGTCCTGAAGGTCCACGGCGGCTGCGATCTGGCCTGCGATCACTGCTATGTGTACGAGCATGCCGATCAGAGCTGGCGGGAGAAACCCCGGACGATGGGTCAGGAAGTCGTCGCGCAGGTGGCGGCCCGCATAGCGGAGCACGCCCGTGCCCACCGTCTGCCCATGGTCCGCATCACCCTCCACGGCGGTGAACCGCTCCTGCTCGGCATCACGCGCATGCGGGGGATCCTCGAAACCCTCCGGACGGTTCTGGACGACGTCACCGCGCTCAGCCTGCACGTCCAGACCAACGGCGTCACGCTCAGCGAACGGTTCTGCGGACTGTTCGACGCCCACGGTGTGCAGATCGGCGTCTCCCTCGACGGCGACCGGGCGTCAAACGACCGGCATCGTCGCTACGCGAACGGCCGCAGCAGTCATGCCAAGGTCCTCCGAGGCCTCGCCCTGCTGCGGCGCCCGGAGTTCCGTCATCTCTACGGCGGAATCCTGTGCACCGTGGACACGGCGAACGACCCGATCTCCGTTTACGAGGCACTGCTCGCCGAGTCCCCGCCACGCCTGGACTTCCTGTTCCCGCACGCGACATGGGCGGACCCGCCGCCCGGGCACGGAGCGATCCCGGCGCCCTATGCCGCCTGGCTGGGCCGCATCCACTCCCGCTGGCTCACCGACGGCATGCCGGTCCCGATCCGGCTGTTCGACGCCCTGACGGCGGCCTCACGGGGCGAGCCCAGCGGCAGCGAAGCGGTGGGGCTCCGACCGGTGGCACTGGCCGTGGTGGACACCGACGGGTCGTGGGAGCAGGCGGATTCACTGAAGACCGCCTATGCCGGTGCGCCCGCGACCGGCATGTCCGTCGTCACCCACAGCGTCGACCGCCTGCTGTCCCATCCGGGGATCGCGGCGCGGAACGAACGCCATGCGGAGCTGTGTGCGACCTGCGCGGCCTGCCCGGTGCTGCGCACCTGCGGAGGCGGGCTGTACGCCCATCGTTACCGCCCGGGGAACGGCTTCGACAACCCGTCGGTGTACTGCGACGATCTCCGCGTGCTGGCGACGGAGGTTCCCGCGGCGCGGTCCGCGGTGACCGCGGCTTCCGGCGGCGGGAATTCCCGGCCGCCCGCCGACCGTCATCTGCCGGCGGGTGCGTTCGCCGTCTTCGCCGCCGGTGCGGGGACCGCCGAAGGCATGGCTGCCCTGCGAGCCATGCAGCTTTCGCTGACCCGGGCCCTGATCGCGGGCATGCCCCCGCCCGTCACCGGGACGGAACTGGGTGCGGCGGCCTCGGCAGGCCGGGATCTGCTGATCGAACTCGACGGCAGCCACCCGGAGGAGACGGCGGAGGTCCTGTGCCACCCCTTCGTGCAGGCATGGGCTGCCCACTGTCTGACCACGGCCGGCTCGGCGGGCTCCGCCCCCGAACGGAACCTCGCGCACATCGCATGCGTCGCGGCGGCCGTCGCCCGGCGGGCGGGAGCCGGGATACGCCTGTCCCTGCCGGTACGATCCGGTCTGGTGCATCTGCCGGGCACGGGCGCCGCACGGGTCCGGGCCGACGGGCCGACCGCTGTCCTGTCCCTGGAACGGGCCGGCCCGGAGACGGGTGAGTGGTTCGGTGTCAGGCGGCTCATCGCACCGTCGCTGCCCGTCGCCGTCGACGACCTCGATCCGTACCGCGCCGCTGACGGCCGGCCTGCTCTGGGCAGGCTCCCGGCAGCGCAGTGGGAGCGCTGGCGAAGCGTCCTGACCCGCGCCGGGGACGAACTGTCGCGGCTCGTCCCCCATTACGCCACCCCGCTGAGGGCAGGGCTGCGGGCAGTCGTCCCGCTCCGTACCTCCGCGGACGACCAGGGGTACGGTGCCCGGCGTCCTCCGCCACGGGCCTTTGGCGCGGTGTGCGTGGGGCTACCGGAGGGGCCCGTCGACAGGGTGGTTGCGGACCTCGCCGGTGCTCTGCTCCGCGCGTTCCAGCACACCAAGCTGGCAGCGCTGCTGGACGTGTACGAGTTTTTCTCCGCGCCGGATCCGCCGCCCGTCACGGTGCCGTGGTGGCCCGGCCCTGTGGCGGCGGAGCAGGCCCTCCACGGGCTCTACGCGGACCTCGCGCTCGCGGAGCTGTGGCACGCACGCGCGACCGATCCCCTGCTCACGGCCACGCCCGGGGAGCGGCGTGAGGCCGACGTGGCGTTCCGGCGCCATCTGGACCGGGCGGACAGCATGGTGGACGCTCTGATGACCGACGCGTCACCGGCCCCTGCAGGCCTCCGGTTCACGGTCGGCCTGCGTGCCTCGATCGACCGATTGGCCGGTGCCTGACCCGCGGGCTCCGCAATACTGCCGACGAACCACCGTCACCGTGACACGAGCAAGCACCGACCGCCGGAGTGAGGGCACATGACCGCAGACGGCAGTGAGAACGCCTTCCTCGGCCGGGCCGCGAACGTCGTCCAGGCCGGGACCATCTACGGCGGCGTGAACGGCGGGCAGACCGTCCTGCCGGTGCCACGGCAACTCCCCCGGGCAGCAACGCATTTCACGGATCGCGCGGACGCCATTTTCAGACTCGACGAGCTCGCCGCCACCGAGAACGGCATCGCGATGATCTCCGGACCCGCGGGGGTCGGCAAGAGCGCCCTGGCCGTCCACTGGGCCCACGCGGTGAAGCACGCCTTTCCCGACGGCCAGCTCTACGTCAACCTCTGCGGCTACGACCGTCGTGCTCCCCTCCAACCCGAGGACGTCCTCCGTGGGTTCCTCAGCGCGATGAACGTGCCGACCGACCGTCTGGCAGGCGACCTGGACACCCTGTCGGCGCTCTTCCGCTCCCTGGCCGACGGGAAACGACTCCTCGTGGTGGCCGACAACGCCAGCAGCACAGACCAGGTACGGCCGCTGCTTCCGTCGTCGCCTGGCTGCTTCACGCTCGTCACAAGCAGGAGCCGACTCGGTAGCCTGACAGCGGTGGACGGGGCGACGCCTCTCCCCGTCATGCCGCTCGACACCCCCCAGGCGGTCGAACTGTTCCAACGACTGTCAGGTCATCAGGACACCGAAGGCGCCACCCGGCTGGTGCTTCGCTGCGGTCGCCTGCCGCTCACGGTGAGGATCGCGGCGCAGCAGGCGAGTGCCACGACGCACCTCGGCGAGCTGATGGAAGATCTCGCCGGCGACCGCGACCGGCTCACAGCTCTGTCCACACTGGACGACGGAACGGAGGTCCGTGCGGTGCTCTCGTGGTCCTACCAGGAATTACCCTCGCCCATCGGCCGTGCATTCCGCCTGCTCGCGCTGCACGCCGGGCCCGACTTCTCCTTGCCGGCGGCCGCCGCTCTGATCGGCCGTCCCGAGAGCGAGACCCGGCGCATCCTGCGCGCGCTCGGCGCCGTCAACATGGTCGAACAGATGGCGGAGAGACGCTTCCGGTACCACGACCTGCTCCGCGACTATGCGCGCGAGCGGCTGGAGGAGGAGGACACGGCGGAGGAACGAGCGGCTGCCGTGCAGCGGGAGCTGTCGTTCTACCTCCGGATGGCGGACGCCGCCGACCGTGTGCTCGCCCCCGAACGGCGGCATGTGCCGCTCGACCCGGAGCCGGACCACGGGCGGACGCCGTTCACGGATGCGAGCGCCGCACTCGCCTGGTGCGACTCCGAGCTGCTCAGCCTGATCCCCGCAGTCGACCAGGCCGTCGAGCTCGGCTTCGACGACATGGCGTGGAAACTTCCGGTGGCACTGGTGTACTTCCTGCGTCTACGGCGGCTCGACACCTACCGCTTCGACCTCTCGACGATCGCCCTGGGCGCGGCACGCCGCTCGGGCGACGCCTGGGCGGAGGCATGGAGTCTGACCTGCCTCGGCGGAGCCGAGACCGACATGGGGCGCCATGGGAGCGCACTCGGGCACTTCGGCGACGCGCTGCGGATCAGCCGGGAGATCCACGACCGCCGGTGGGAGGCCACCAGCATGTACAACCTCGCGTGGACGCTGCGCCTGCTGGGACGGCACGCCGAGGCGCTCGACGGGCAGCGGCAGGCACTCGTCGTCCACCGCGAGATCGGTGACCGGCGTGGCGAGGCGATCGCGCTGACGGAGGTCGGCGCCCTGGAGCTGCTCCTCGGTCGGCCGGCCCAGGCGTACACCGAGTACGAGCGGGCCCTGGCCGGTGCGCGTACGACGGCCGATCTGCCCACCGAGGCGCTGTCGCTGCACGGTCTCGGCGACGTCTGCCGTACCACCGGCCGTACCGCCGAGGCGATCGCGCGGTACGAACAGGCCGCGGACGTCAGGCGCCGGGTCGGGGATGTGTTCGGCCTGGCGTCCTCGCTCGCCGAACTGGGCAAGCAGCTCTGCGCCGACGGCCGCTCCGCCGAGGGAGACCGGGTCCTCGGCGAGGCCATCGCGATCCTGGACGAGCTCCAGGACCCCCTGGCGGAGGACATCAGGCGCTTCCTCTCGGAGGACACGCCGCAGGCCGACGGGTAGCGGTACCCGAGTCCCGGCCCGTACCCGCTGCCGACGAGGCCGTGGCGTGTTCCGACGTCAGTCCGCCCGCAGCCACGCGTCCAGGGTGGCGAAGTCGTCGTCCACGAGGCCGTACCGGGGGTCGACGCGATGGAGGAGGGCGCGCCCCGGGTGGTGCGACGCCACCCAGGCGCGGTCCGCATTGCCGATCTCGTCGTCGACCCAGGCGAACGGGCGTCCGTCCGCCCAGTCGCACAGCGCACGGGTCTTCCAGTGGAGTTCGCCGGGCTCCGTCTCGTCGGAGGGGTCCGGCCAGACCACCGCGGGCAGCTCCGGCAGACCGGCCCGCGGTGCGATGCACTCGTTCGCATCCGACATCCATGTCGTGGCCCACACGAGGTCGCACGGGAGCGCCGGCAATCGGGGGCCGTGCGCCGGATCGATCCTGGCGAGCAGCGGATTCTCCGCCTCGTCCAGTGGACCGTTGCCCGTCGGGTACACCGGATACCCGTCAGGGAGCTGTTGCGGCGTCGCTCCGAAGGGAATGAGGGGGCCGTCGACGTCGAGGAAGAGCAGGGGCCGCTGTAGGGGACGTATCACCACTGCACGGTAGTCGATCACCTCGTGGCGTTTGCGGGCGTGTGAGGGGCGGCTCACCGCCACTCGCCGAGTCCGCCCGCGTCCACGGCCGCGCCCCCGTCCCCGCTCCCCCGGCGGCAGCCGCTCACGCCCCTGCCGTATCACCCCGCCGGGTGCCGGCCACGCGCGGATGCGAAGGCGGTGGCGGGAGGCGACCCTGGAGGGGGAGCGCGTCCCGTGGAGAACGTGCTCGGCACAGCTGAATGCAGATGCCGTCGGGCCCGAGGCAGCAGGGCCGGACGGTCCGCAGTCGGGCGTGCCTGCCCGCTGCCCACCGGGGCTGAGGAGGAAGCCATGACCGGGGACACCCGTCTCACCGCACGCGACATCATGAACAGCGGCGTCCAGTGCATCGGCGCGCACCAGTCGCTCAAGGAAGCGGCGACGCTCATGCGCGATCTCAACGTCGGTTGTCTGCCGATATGCGGCGACAACAACAGGCTCACGGGCCTGATCACCGACCGCGACATCGTCGTGCAGTGCTGTGCCGAGGGCCTCGACCCGGCCGAGGTCCAGGCCGGTTCGCTCTCCGGGCAGCTGCACTGGATCGACGCGGACGCCGCCGCCACCGAGGCGCTCGAGACGATGGAGCAGCACCAGATCAAGCGCCTGCCGGTCATCGACGTACGGCACGGCCACCAGCTGGTCGGCATGATCAGCGAGGCCGAACTCGCCAGGAACCTGTCGGACGCGCAGATCGCCGAATTCGTGACCCGGGTGTACGCCACCGCCTGACCGGTCGCGTGGAGGAAACAGTCGTCGGGGCCGTCCGTGGATCAGTCCGCGGGCGGCCCCTGGAACGCGGCGCGGTAGGCGTGCGGGTTCGTTCCGACGACGCGTCGGAAGCGGTCGCGCGATCGGGCCGGTGACCGTCGCGGCCAGCATGTTCCCTCCCACCGTTCGCAGGGTCCTCGCGGATCCCGGCGGCGGTCACCATCCCGGTGTCCTGCGCACCCTGCACCGGATCTGCCGGGTCTACGCCGGAGTCGGCGTCGCGGTGCCCGTGTTCGGACTGGCGACCGTGAGCAGCATGGGGGTGCTGGGCGACACACGGCTGATCGTGTCGGTCCTGCTGACCGCGGCGGCGGCCGGTGTGCTGGTGCTGCTGGTGCTCCCCCGCCAGAGCGCATCATCGCCGACCTGGCCGGGCAGCCCGGCACGGCGGCGCCGGATGACGGCGACACCGGCCGGGCGAGCGCACGACTGGCCATGTACACCGGCGTGTTCAACGTCCTCTGGGCCGTGGTCACCGTGCTGATGGTCGTCCGCCCCGGCTCCACCACGGGAGCCTGACGGTGCCCGCATCCGAACGGCTGCTGCGCACCGCCGCCGTCGCCGAACTGCTCTCCCTCGCCGCTCTGTTGCTCAATCTCGCGACAGTGCACTGGCCCGCCGTGTCGTCCCTGGCGGGACCCGCGCACGGATGTGCGTACGTGTTCGTCGTCATCGCCGCCGCCCGTCATCCCCGGTCGGGGCGGCGGACGACGGCGACGGCGCTGGTGCCCGGTGTCGGCGGCGTCCTCGTCCTGCGACGGCTCGCCCGGGTCCCGCACCCGGGTCCCGCGCCTGCGTCCCCACGCCGGGGGAACGGCTCCCGACCGGCCGGCACCTCGGGGCGGGTGCCCCCTCGGGGCGGGTGACCTCGTGTCCCGGCATGTCAGCGCCCTGACGCCCCCTCCCGCTGGGCGCGGATGACGTCCCGGTACCAGGCGTACGAGGCCTTCGGGGTGCGCTCCAGGGTCTCGTAGTCGACGTGGACGAGGCCGAAGCGCTGGGCGGCCCCTTCGGCCCACTCGATGTTGTCGGTCAGGGACCAGACGAAGTAGCCGCGCACGTCGACGCCCGCCTCGACGGCACGGTGCAGCGCCCGCAGGTGGCCGTCGAGGAACGCGATGCGGCGGGTGTCGTCGAGACCGTCGTAGGAACAGCCGTTCTCGGTGATGTGGACGGGCGGGAGGCGGTCGCCGTAGCGTTCCCCGAGGGTCACGAGCAGTTCGCGGAGACCGTCGGGTACGACCGGCCAGCCGAACGCGGTCCGCTCGGCGTCGGGTATCTCCCGCAGGCCGAAGGGAAGTTCGTCGGGCATGCCGAGACCGGCGTACGAGCCGAGCGCCTCGGGAGAGGGCGCGCCGACGAGCATGGGGTTGTAGTAGTTGACGCCGTACCAGTCGAGGGGTTCGGCGATCACGGCGAGGTCGTCGGCGACCGGGCCCGGCATCAGGGCGTCGAACCCCTCGGGGTAGCGCCCGGTGAGGAGCGGGTCCGAGAAGAGCCGGTTGGTGAGGGTGTCGTAGAGGTCGGCGGCCGCGCGGTCCTGTTCGGCGGCGCTCGCCGCGCGGACCGGGGAGTGGGAGACGGCGAGGCCGATATCGGTGGCGCCGGCCGCCCGGAGGGCCCGGACGGCGAGCCCATGGGCGAGCAGCTGGTGATGGGCGGCGGGCAGCGCGTCGAAGAGGAGCCGCCTGCCGGGGGCGTGCTCTCCGAGGGCGTAGCCGAGCAGGGTCACTTCGGCGGGCTCGTTGATGGTGATCCACATGGGGACCCGGTCCCCGAGGCGTTCGACGACGACCGCGGCGTAATCCGCGAAGCGGGCGGCCGTGTCGCGGTTCAGCCAGCCTCCCGCCTCCTCCAGGGGCAGTGGCGTGTCCCAGTGGTAGAGGGTCGGCGCGGGGGTGATGCCGTGGGCGCAGAGCTCGTCGACGAGGCGGTCGTAGAAGCCGAGCCCCGCGGCGTTGACCGGGCCGCTGCCGCCGGGGATCACCCGGGGCCAGCTGATGGAGAAGCGGAAGGCCCCGGCTCCGAGTCCGGCGAGCAGGGCGACGTCCTCACGGTAGCGGTCGAGGAAGCCGGTGCCCCGGGACGCGTCCGCGCCGTCCTTGATGCGGCCCGGTTCCGCGGCGAAGGCGTCCCAGCCGGACGGGCCCTTGCCGTCGGTGTCTGCCGCGCCCTCGGTCTGGTACGCGGATGCGGACGCGCCCCACAGGAAGCCGGGCGGGAAGGCGGGCAGCGGTGTCGGGGAGGGCGTCGTCATGGCCGGACCCTAGCCCGGCGTGTCCCCCGCCGACAGACCACCGCAAGGACCGCTGGGCGACCGCCGGGCGGACCGCCGTCCGGGAGCCCTACGGCACGGCGTGCTTGAGCGACCGCAGGGCGTACGCGAAGGTGTCGGCCCCGGCGCCCAGGGCGGCGAAGAACCGCGCGTCGCACGCCTCGACCGCGACGACCGCGCGGTTTGCCAGGGCCCGGCCCTCGTCCGTCACCGCGAGGGCGCGGGCGCGTCCGTCGTGGGGGTGGGGCCCGCGCTCGACCAGGCTCCGGCTCTCCAGTGCGCGGAGGACCTGCGAGGTCATCATCGGATCGGTGGCGGCATGGTCGGCGAGCCTCCGCTGGGTCACCGGGCCCTCCGCCTGGAGCCAGGTCAGTGATGCCAGGAGCACGAACTGCACATGGGTGAGGCCGAAGGGTTTGAGGGCGGCGCGCTGTGCGGACTGCCACCGGTTGGTGACCTGCCACAGCAGCAGCCCCGGGCTCTCCTCGGCTTCGGAGAATCCGCTGGCCAGCCTGGGTTCACGGTCGGTCATGAGGTGACCCTAGCGGCACGGGCGCGGGAGACGGCTCCGCCACCCGCCGTCGGCTGCTGCGCCTGGAGACGATGCCGCCGCGCCACGCCGGGATCCGTCATACGGCGGTCTGCGCGTCCTGCGCAGCCTCGACCGCCGCGGCCAGGCGGTCGAGGTCCTCCTGCAGCGTCGCCTTGATGCCCTTGCCCAGGACGCGTTCCCAGAGGCGTGCCAGCGGGCCGGACAGGGTGACCACGACATCGACGCGGGTGGTGCCCTCCGCGGTGCGTTCGGCCAGGTGCCGGAAGGTCAGCCGGGCGCCGAGCAGCGTGGAGACATCGGTGAACTCGCGGTCCGGGACGAGGACCGAGATGACGAACGCGACCTTGGGGCCGCCCCTGGGCTTGATGACACCGGTCGATCCTTCACTGAACGGACCGTCCAGGCGCACCCATTCGGTGTCATGGCTCCACTGCGGCCAGGTGGCCATGTCTTCCCAGCGTTCGAAGAAGGCGGACGGCGACGCGGTGGAGACGATCCGGGCGTGAGCAAGAGTCATCATGCGAATAGTATGCGCGCTTATTAATTGGCCGGCAAGTCCGGTTGCCGGCGTGAAAGGAACCGGCCGACGACGCGAGCGGCGCAGGGGCAGGAGCGATGGAGTGGTCCAGGCGACAGGGGCCGACGAGCCGCAGGGCGGCGGCGCGGTGGCACCGCAGCACGCAGGTGCCGCCGGCCGACGCCGTCGTGGTCGAGGACGCCACCGCCGCCACGAGTGACACCGGACGCCCGTCGCCGCTCCGGCCGCGGCGTCAGCCGAGCGCCCGGTCGAGGTTGAAGGCGGCACTGATCAGTGCGAGATGGGTGAACGCCTGCGGGAAGTTGCCCTGTTGGTCACCGGTGCGGCTGATCTCCTCGGCGTACAGACCCAGATGATTGGCGTAGGTCAGCATCTTCTCGAAGGCCAGTCGCGCCTCGTCGACGCGGCCGGCACGCGCGAGGGCCTCCACGTACCAGAAGGAGCAGATCGCGAAGGTGCCCTCCTCCCCGCGCAGGCCGTCCGGGCTGGCCTGCGGGTCGTAGCGGTAGACGAGCGAGTCGGAGACGAGGTCCGCGGAGAGCGCGTCGAGCGTGGAGAGCCACTTCGGGTCGGTCGGGGACAGGAACTTGGACAGCGGCATCATCAGGACCGCCGCGTCGAGGACGTCGTCGTCCTCGTGCTGGACGAACGCCCGGCGGGCCTCGGACCATCCGCTGCGCATGATGTGCCGGTAGATCGCGTCGCGGGTCTCCCGCCAGTGGATGATGTCGGCGGGCAGCCCGCGACGGGCGGCCATCCGCATGGCGCGTTCGATCGCGACCCAGCACATCAGCTTCGAGTAGAGGAAGTTCTTGCGGCCGCCCCGGGTCTCCCAGATGCCCTCGTCCGGCTGGTTCCAGTGGCCGCACACCCAGTCGACCACGGCACACACGTCGTCCCAGTCGTCGCTGGAGATGGGCTGGCCCCACTTGTCGTAGAGGTAGATCGAGTCGACGAGCGCCCCGTAGATGTCGAGTTGGAGCTGGTCGGCCGCGGCGTTCCCGACCCGCACCGGTGCGGACCCCTCGAAGCCCTCCAGGTGCGGGAGTTCGCGTTCGGTCAGGTCGGTGCGCCCGTCGATGCCGTACATGATCTGCAGCGGCCCCGAGGGGCCGTCACCGCGGCGGCTGATGCGCTCGGTCAGGAAGCGCATGAACGACTGGGCCTCGTCGGTGAATCCCAGGCGCAGCAGCGCGTAGATGCAGAAGGCGGCGTCCCGGATCCATACGTACCGGTAGTCCCAGTTGCGCTCCCCGCCTGTCTGTTCGGGCATGCTCGTGGTCGGCGCGGCGACGATCGCTCCGGTCGGGGCGTAGGTGAGCAGTTTGAGCGTCAGCGCGGAACGGTGCACCGTCTCGCGCCAGCGGCCGCGGTAGCGGGAGGCCGACAGCCAGCGCCTCCAGAACCGCACTGTCGCGACGAACTGGTCCTCCGCCTCGGCGTGCGGACATACGCGAGGTGACACATCGTCACCGACCCGGTCGAGGGCGAACACCGCGGACTCGCCCTCGACGAGTTTGAAGTCCGACGTGACGTCCCGGCCGTCGCACTCGACCGCCACGGTGGCGGTCAGCGCCAGCGCGAGGCCCTCGGACTCGAAAAGCACCACGCCGTCCTGCCGCCGCGCGGTGTGCGGCAGCTCTCCGTATCCGAAGCGTGGAGCCACCCGCGCCCGGAACGGCATCGAACCACGTACGCAGACGACCCGCCGGATCAGCCGGTGCCGGTCCGCGTCGCCCGCGTCGCCGTCCGCGGTCACCGGCATGAAGTCCTGCACCTCGCCGACCCCCTCCTCGGTGAGGAACCGGGTGATCAGCACATTGGTGTCGGGGAAGTAGAACTGCCTGGTCTTCGCCGGCGCGTCCGGGGCGAGCTCGAAGGACCCGCCCCGGTCCGCGTCGAGGATGGAGGCGAAGACGCTGGGCGCGTCGAAGCGCGGGCAGCAGTACCAGTCGATGGTGCCGTTGGTGCCCACCAGTGCGACGGTACGCATGTCGCCGATCAGTCCGTGTTCGGCGATCGGCAGGTATCGGGGCGGCCCGGCCGGCGGCGCCGGGTCCGGGGATGCCTGGATCATGGCAGCAGACTCCTGCCTCCCCCGGCCCGCGAGTGCAGACGTCACCTTCAGCGTACGCGCGATCGCACGGGAGGCCTCTCGGGTCACCTCTCCCACGAAGAGTCTGCGACGAGCAGCGCATCTCCTGCGAGGAGTGCGTCCCCTGCTGGGAGCGGGCCTGAGACGCGAGCCCCCGGAGCAGCGGGACATCACCGAATGGACACGTCCGGACACGTTCCGTCACGGTCGTCGGGACGGCCCCACGCGCCGTGCGCCTGGCGCCGGAAGTCCTCGGCCCGACGCGGCCACGGCAGGTCGAGCCCGGTGTGACGGCCCGTCAATGTCTTTGACTCTTCCTCGACTTACCCCTCGCGACCTAGGCTCACCCTCGAAACGGGAGATCGCAACACCGCGATCCACCGGGTTGCAGTCGGGCGTCGAGACCCACCCGGAACCGGCGCCCGACACTGGGGGGAAGGGGTGTCGTGCAGACAGCCGACCAGCGGTGGGCCGTCCACCGCGCCAGACAGGAATTAACACAGCAATGGACCACCCAGGACGTCATGGCCGGAGACCCGGTCATGGTCTGCGAGGTGCTGCACCAGGGCCTCGCCGAGCTCCCGCCCGACCACGGGACCGTCCATCTGACCGGCCGCTTCGCCGTCGAAACGGTGAACCGGCCGGCCTCCGACTTCTCGCAGCTCGTACGCCGCGAGGTCGTCGGACGCGGCCGCCGTCTGCGGCTGCTGCTCGGCCAGTCCACCGGTCTTGAACCCGGGGCCCGCACTCTCGTCGTCCGCCTCGCGGCGGAAGGGGCCCTCATCCGCGTCTCCACCGGACCGCTGCCCAACCTGGCCGTGGTGGGCACCGGGCTCGCCATCGTGCACGCCAGCACGCGGGAGGGGCAGCCGCAGATCCTGGTCGCCCGCCGGGACGCCGTGAACGCCCTGCATCAGTTCCAGCAGGTGCTGTGGGAGCACGCCGCGGAGCTGATCCAGCCGCGGCGCGTGGCGCGTGCCCCGCAACTGGACACGACCCAGATCCAGGTGCTGCGGATGCTCGGCTGCGGGATGAAGGACGACGCGGCCGCACGGCAGATGAACGTGTCGGTCCGCACCTACCGCCGGCACGTCGCCGCGATCCTCAAGTCGCTGGCCGTCAACACCCGTTTCGAGGCGGGGCTCAAGGCGGCCGAGCTCGGATTGCTGAACGTGCCGCGGCTCCCCCGGCGCGGCTCCGTAGCCGTGGGAAGCGGTGGCAGGTTTATGCCGAGTTTTCTCTCCGAGGACGCTTGCTGACCCCTGTGAGCCGCTCCTAAGTTGATCGCCGGGTCGACCGGGAACCGGCACACGGCCCACCGGACCAGCGCGATCTTCACTTCACCGTGGCGGCGCACGCTCGTGTGCGCCACCACGGCCTCACCCCGCGCGGCGACTTCCGCTCGCCGCCCCCACCGCGGGACTCACCACGCACGCCCAGCCGGGCCGCACCCGTACCACGGCCCGCACGTGCACCACAGCCCATGACAGAAACGGAACACGCGATGTCAACTACGTCGGCCACCCTCGCGGACGTCGAGTCCGCGGTGCTCGCCGTGACCGCCGAGGTCCTCGAGCTGCCGGAGGTCCGTCTCGACGACAACATGCTGGAACTCGGTGTCGACTCACTGATCGCCACCCGGATCGTGGCGGCCCTGCGGACGCGGTTCGGTGTGGACATCCCGCTGCTCAACGTGTTCGAGAGCCCCGGGCTGAACGAGTTCGCGGAGTCCGTGCTCGACCTCATCGACGACGCACGCGACGCGGACCAGGCCTGACCGTCATGGGCGTACCTGGGGAGTACCCCTACGACGCCGGCCTTCACCCCGGGGGATACACCACACGGCTGTGGACCATGCGGCAGCTTGCCGGACTGCAAAGTGCCGCGTCCACCAACGAGCGCTTCAAGTACCTGCTGGAGATGGGCGAGACGGGCCTCTCCCTGGCCTTCGACCTGCCGACCCAGCTGGGTCTCGACCCTGACGACCCGGCCGCGGACGGCGAGGTGGGACGCACGGGCGTCTCCGTCGCCACGGTCGACGACCTCGGGGTCGTCTTCGCCGGGATCCCCCTGGACCAGGTGTCCGTCTCCATGACCATCAACGCCACCGCGCCCATGCTGCTGGCGATGTGGATCGTGGTCGCCGAGGAGTCCGGCGTCGACCCGGCGCTACTGCGCGGCACCCTGCAGAACGAGATGCTGAAGGAGTTCCTCGCCCGCAAGGCCTTCGTCTACGACCTGGACACCAGCGTCCGGTACGCCCTCGACGTGGTCGAGTACTGCATGAGCGCCCTGCCGGGCGTCAACCCGATCTCCGTCTCCGGCGGCCACGTCCGGGAAGCGGGTGCCGACGCCGCGCTGGAAGTGGCCTGCGCGCTCGCGAGCGCGGATGCCTATCTGGGCGGGATGGTCGAGCGCGGCCACTCGGCGGAGCGGGTGGCCTCCCGGTTCAGCTTCATCTTCGGGACCGATATGGAGCTGCTCAAGGAGGCCGCCAAACTGCGGGTCGCCCGCCGCCGTTACGCCGAGCGCATGCGCGACCGCTGGGGCGTCTCGGAGCCCCGCGCGATGAAGTTGCGTGCCCAGGTCAACACCTTCGGATCGGCACTGGCCTACCAGGAACCGCTGAACAACATCGTGCGCGCCACGGTGCAGGCGATCGCAGCCGTCCTGGGCGGCACCCAGTCCCTGCACGTGTGCAGTTTCGACGAGGCGGTGCAGACACCCGGCCCGCTGGGTGCCCGGATCGCGCTGCGCACGCAGCAGATCCTCGCCCACGAGACCGACATCGCCCGGTACCCGGACCCGCTCGGCGGTTCCCAGGTCGTCGAGGGGCTGGTCGAGGAACTGGGCAAGGAGGTCGACGACTGGCTGGAGCGGATCGAGGACCGCGGCGGCATCGCGGCCTGCATCCGCAGCGGCTGGCTCGAGGGGCGGATCGAGGAACTCGCCTTCCAGGACCCCGGCCCGACCGTCGGCGTCCGCGACACCGCTCCGTCCGAGTCCGAGCGGCAGCTGCTGGCTGCCGAACGGCACACCACGACCGGGGGCCGGCGGGACGTCGAGCGCCCGTCGTGCACGGCGGAGCTCGGCCGACTGCGCGCCGACGCCCTGGCGGGACGCAATGTGCTGCCCGCCCTCGTCGAGGCGGCCCGGGCGCGGGCCACCATCGGGCAGCTCTGCGCGGCCATGCGGCCGGCCGGCGACGGCGCGGCCGCACCCCCCTCCTGACGCACCCCCGACCCCGAACCGGAGAACCACTGATG
Source organism: Streptomyces sp. NPDC030222 (assembly GCF_055573115.1). Taxonomy (NCBI): domain Bacteria; kingdom Bacillati; phylum Actinomycetota; class Actinomycetes; order Kitasatosporales; family Streptomycetaceae; genus Streptomyces; species Streptomyces sp. NPDC030222. The sequence goes on along the minus strand of NZ_JBVICA010000003.1, from coordinate 426,465 downwards.
GCGAGTCTCATCGAGGCGGTCCAGCACGGCGCCGACGCGGCCGAGCTGATGGCCTGCGAGGTTCCGGAGTCCTACCGCGCGGTGTTCCTGCGGCGGGAGGACGAGCGGCTGTTCCACGACACCCCGTCCAGCGGCGGGAAGGACGTGCGCCGCACCCTGCACGTCGGCGAGGTGCCGATGCCCGAACTGGCACCGGACGAGGTGCTGGTGGCGGTGATGGCCTCCGCGGTGAACTACAACACGGTCTGGTCCGCCATGTACGAACCGATCTCCACCTTCCGCTTCCTGCGGCAGTTCGCGCGCCAGGACCGCTGGGCGGCCCGCCACGACCGGGACTACCAGGTCGTCGGTTCCGACGCGGCCGGTGTGGTGGTCAGGGCCGGCAGCGCGGTGCGGCACTGGGCGCCCGGCGACCGAGTGGTGGTGAACCCGCCGTACATCGACGAGCAGGACCCGGTCTCCCAGCGCGACGGCATGCTGACCGCCGGCATGCTCGCCTGGGGGTTCGAGACCAACTTCGGTGCGTTCGGCGACTTCGCCGTGGTGCGCGCCAGCCAGCTGGTGTCCAAGCCCCCGCACCTGTCCTGGGAGGAGGCCGCCTGCAACACCCTGTGCCTGGGCACCTCCTACCGCATGCTCATCGGCGACAACGGCGCCCGGATCAAGGCCGGCGACATCGTCCTCATCTGGGGAGCCGCCGGCGGACTGGGCTCGTACGCGGTGCAACTCGTCCGCCGGGCGGGCGGTATCGCGGTCGGCGTCGTCGGCTCCGCCGAGAAGGCCGACCTCATGGACCGGCTGGGCTGCCACCTCGTCGTCGACCGCAACAGCGTGGGCCTCGGCGGCCACGGGGACGACGACCCGGGCTCCGCATGGAAGGCGCTGGGCTCGGTCATCCGCAAGGAACTCGGCGAGGATCCGCACGTAGCATTCGAACACGTCGGCAAGGCCACCTTCGAGACCTCGGTGAACGTGGTGCGGCGCGGCGGCACAGTGGTCACCTGCGGTTCCAGCAGCGGCTACCGGCACGCGTACGACAACCGGTACCTCTGGATGAAGCTCAAGCGCGTCATCGGCAGCCACGGCGCCAACATCGACGAGGCGTGGGAGGCGAACCGCCTGATGCGCCTGGGCATGGTGGTGCCGGCCCTGTCCCGGGTCCACACGCTCGACGAGGCGCCCGAGGCGACCCGCTCGGTGCAGCTCAACGCGCACGAGGGCAAGGTGGGCCTGCTCAACCTCGCTCCCGCCGAAGGCCTGGGCGTGGACGACCCGGGCACGCGGGAGCGGATCGGCGAGGACCGGCTGCGGCTGTTCCGCGACCACACCGCGCCGCCGCGCACCGGGCCGGCGCCTGAGGCCGGCTCCGGGGCGGTGACGGACCGGTGACGGAGCCCCTGACGATCCACGAGGCGTTCCGGCGGCAGGCCGCCGCGTCCCCGGACGCGGTCGCCGTCGCGACTGCGGCCGGACAGCTCGGCTACGCCGAACTCGACGCCCGCTCCGATGACTTGGCGCGAGAACTGACAACGGCCGGCGTCCGCCCCGGCGATCGTGTCCTGGTGTGCATGGAACGGTCCGCCGCACTGGTGGCGGGTCTGCTCGCGGTGCTGAAGGCCGGCGCGGCGTACCTGCCCGTGGACCTCGGAGAGGCCCCGGCACGGCTGGCCGGAGTCCTCGCCGACGCGGAGGTCCGGGTCGCGCTGTGCGACGCGGCCGGATCCGCGCTGCCGGCCGGCCACGGCGTGCCGGTGGTCCGCGAAGGCACCGGTGCGTCCACGGGCGCACCGGAGGACGGTGCTTCCGCCGCCCCGATCCCGCACGGGCCCGCGGCCGCGGACGGCCCCGAGGACACGGCCTGTCTGATGTACACGTCCGGCTCCACCGGCAGGCCCAAGGGCGTGATGGTCCCGCACCGGGCGGTGCTGAATCTGGTTTCCCGGCCCAACTACGTCACACTGGGCCCCGGGGACCGGGTGCTCCAGCTCGCGCCGTCCGCCTTCGACGCGGCGACCTTCGAGATCTGGGGCGCCCTGCTCAGCGGCGCCCGCCTGGAGCTCGCGCCGGCCGGCCCGGTCGGCCCGGCGGAGCTCGGTGCCCTGCTGCGCGACCGGGGGATCACGGTGCTGTGGCTGACCGCCGCGCTGTTCCACCGTCAGATCGACTTCGCACCCGAGTCGTTGCGCGGTCCGCGCGTGGTGCTGGCGGGCGGTGACGTGCTGTCGGTGGAGCACGTCCGCAGGCTCCGGGTGGCCGTCCCGGAACTGGAGATCGTCAACGGATACGGGCCGACCGAGGCCACCACCTTCTCGCTGTGCCACCGGATCGCGCCGGACGAGGAGTTCCCGCACTCGGTGCCCATCGGCGTACCGGTCCAGGGCGTGCTGGCGGAGGTGCGCGACGAGTCCGGCGCTCCGGTGCCGGACGGCGCCGGGGGCGAACTGTGGGTCGCCGGGGCGGGGCTCTCCCACGGCTACTGGCGTCGGCCCGATGCGACGGCGGAGCGCTTCGTCACCGACACCACGGGCCGCACCTGGTACCGCACGGGCGACCGGGCGCGGCGGCGAGCCGATGGTGCGACGGAGTTCCTGGGGCGGATCGACGGGCAGTTCAAGCTGCGCGGCCACCGGATCGAGCCGGGCGAGATCGAGAACCTGCTGGCGACGCACCCCCAGGTGGGCCAGGCCGCCGTGGGGGTCCGCGACAACCTGCTCGGCGACCCCAAGCTGGTGGCCTGGGTGACCACCCCCGGACCCCTGGACCGCAGGGCGCTGCGCGCCTTCCTGCGCGAGCGACTGCCCGAGTACATGGTCCCGGCCGTGTTCGCCGCCGTCGACGCGCTGCCCGTGACCGCGAACGGCAAGGTCGACCGGCACGCGCTGCCGACCCCCGACTGGCGACGCAAGGAGAACTATGTCTGACCTGCCGCAGGAGCTGGTGCGTACCGTCGGCGCCGCCTGGCACGAGGTGCTCGGTGTCGACGGCATCGGTCCCGACGACGACTTCTTCGACCTCGGCGGGGATTCGGTGGTGGCGGCCCGGCTGGTCACGCTGCTGGAGGAACGGCTCGGCGTGGAGGTCCCGCTGGTGGCCGTGTTCGACAACCCCACGGTCACGGAGCTGACCGCGGAACTGGAGAGGGCACATGCAGACCGAAACTGACGCGCCGCCCGTGCGCACGCCCGGGAAGCGGGACGTCCGGCTGTGGATCGCGGGGACCAGCGTGTCGCTGTTCGGCGACGCGGCCCTGTGGATCGCTCTCGGCATCTGGATGAAGGACCTGACCGGCTCGAACGGCATGGCCGGCCTGGCCTTCGCGGCCTATGTGGTGCCGCGCCTGGGAGCCCCCTTCCTCGGCCTGGTCGTCGACCGCTTCCGGCGGCGCCCGCTGATCGCCCTGCTCAACTTCGCCCTCGCCGGCTGGGTCTGCCTGGCCTTCCTCGTCCATGACGCGGGGCAGGCGTGGCTGCTCTACCTGGTGCTGTTCGGCATCGGGCTGGGCGTCGGCATGCACAACGCCGCGGGCAGCGCGCTGCTCACCGAGCTGGTGCACCCCGACGAGCTGGGGCGGACGAACGCGCTGCTGCGCACCATGCAGGAAGGCGGCATGCTCGTCGCCCCCGCGGTCGGCTCGGCGCTGTACGTCGCCATCGGGCCCCGTGCGGTGGCCGCGCTGGAAGTGGTCACCTTCCTGGTCTGCGCGTTGTGCGTGCTCCTGGTCAGGGTGGACGAGCCGGCCCCACAGCCGCCCGACGGAAAGCTCCCGCAGGAACTGCTGGCGGGCATGCGGCACCTGGTGCGCACCCCGCGGCTGCGGGCGGTCTCCATCGCCATGGGCGGCGGTCTGCTGGGCTTCGGCTTCATCGAGACGGTGATCTACGCCGTCGCCGACGAGGGCCTGCACCGCAGCGCCGCGTTCGTCGGCGTCCTGACGGTCGCCAAGGGCATCGGCTCGGTGCTCGGCGGAATGGCGGGCATCCGCGTGCTCAAGCGGGTGGGGCCGGACCGGGAGGGGCTGCTCACCGTGTTCGGGCTGAGCATGATGGCTCTGGGCTGTGCGGTGCTCGTCCTTCCCGGCGTGGTCGCGGCCCTCGCGGGGGTGTTCGTGATGGGACTGGGCACGCCCGGTGCGGTCGTCGGCCTGTACACGTCCGTGCAGCGTCACTCCCCCGCCCACCTGCAGGGCCGGGTCGCCGCCGCCGCGAGCATGCTCGCCACCGCGCCCCAGGTACTGGCCGTGGCGACGAGCGCCTGGCTGATCGCCGCCGTCGACTACCGGGTGCTGCTCGTCGTCATGGTCGTGCTGATCGGCGCCGGAGCCTGTTATCTGGCCCTGCGCGTCCGCGGCTTCGAGGACACCGGCAAGCCCTCGGCCGACCGGCCCGGCGCGACGGAACCGGCCGCTGCGGACTGACCCGGCGTAACCGAACCAGCCGCTGCGGACCGACCCGGCGCGACGGAACCAGCCACCACGGACCGACCCGACACAACCCGGCCGGCCACCACGGACCGACCCGGCGTACGCCTCGGGCCGCTCCCCCGCCCCGACACCACCATTTCCGGACACCGATGGAGACACCGTGACGACCGCACCCGTGGTGCTGCCGCTGACACCGCAGCAGAGAGGTGTGTACTTCCTGCACTGCCTGGCTCCGGACAGCGCGGTGTACAACGTGCCGATCGTGCTGCGGGTGCGCGGCGGTCTGGACCGGGAGCGCCTGCGCGGCGCCGTACGGGTCCTGCAGTCCCGCCACCAGGCGCTCCGGCTGACCGTCGAGGAACGCGACGGTCAGGTCTTCCAGCTGATCCACTCCGCGGAGCAGGCGGTCCCCGTCGAGGTGACGTGGACTCCGCTGCCCGGGGCGGACCCGGAGACGGCCGCGGCGGAGGCGGTGCGGCGCGCGGCCCGGCCGTTCGACGTCGTGCGCGGCCCGCTGATGCGCGTCGATGTGGTGGAGCCGGGCCCCGACGACCACGCGCTGGCGCTGTGCTTCCACCATCTGGTGATCGACGAGGTGGCGGCGACCGCGCTGGCCGGGGAGCTGCACCTGCTCTACGGCGATCCGGCCGCCCTCCCTGCCGACGGGCCCGAGCACCGGTACGCGGACTTCTGCTCCGGGCTGCTGGCCGAACCCGACCCGACCGGCCTGGAGTTCTGGCGGGACCGGCTCGCCGGGATGCCCGCGCTGCCGCTGCCGGAGGAACACGTCCCCGATGGGCACGGGCTGTTCACCGGCGACCGGGTGGGCTTCACCGTGCCCGAGGAGGTCTCCGCGCGCCTGGCGGAGGTGTGCCGCGGCCACCGGGTCTCCGAGTTCATGGTGTTCCACGCCGCGCTGCTGGTGCTGCTGCACCGGTGGACCGGCGCGGCCGACATCGCCGTCGGCACCCCGATGAGCGGCCGTACCGACCCGCGTCACGCCGACACCGTGGGGTTCTTCCAGAACACGGTCGTGCTGCGCAGTGCGGTCGAGCCGGAGCTGACCTTCGCGGTGCTGCTCAAGGAGGCACGGCGGACCGTCCTGGAGAGCCTGCAGCGCCAGGACACCCCCTTCGAGTCGGTGGTGGACGCGGTGCGCCCGGCCCGGGAGTCCACCCGCAATCCGCTGTTCCAGGTGGCGCTGGTCTTCAACCGCCGCAAGGTGGAACAGGACTGGACCCTTCCGGGCCTGGAGGTGGCGCCGCTGCCGTTTCCGTGGCCGACCTCCCACTTCGACCTCACTCTCACGCTCCTCCACGAATACGGCGTCCTCAAGGGCGACTTCGCCTACAGCGCGCAGCGCTTCGCCAAGCCGACAGTGGAGCGTCTGGTCGCGGTCTTCCTGCGACTCCTCGACGGGCTGCTGGCCGACCCGGACACACCGGTGGGCGAGGTGGAGCTGATGGGGTCCGAAGAACTCGACCACGTACTGGCCCTCGGTGCGCGGGCCGGCCGGTACGTCCTGGACGCGCGGGGGCGTCCGCTGCCGCTCGGTTTCCACGGCGCGGTGCACACCGGCGACCCGGCCACCGGGTCCGTCACCCCCACCGGGGAGCGGGGACGTTTCGCCCCGGACGGCCGCTTCGAGCTGTGGCGCGACCCCGCCGAGGCGGCTCTGGCCGCCCATCCTGCCGTACTCGCGGCGGCCGTGGTGCGCTGCGCGACGGGCGACGGCGAGGAGACCGTCGGCTGCGTCGTCCCCCGTCCGGACGCCGAACCGCCCAGTGCGCGCGAGTTGTCGGTGTATCTGCAGACCCGGGTCCCGGCACATCTGCTCCCCCGGCGGATCGCCGTCCGCACGGGGATCCCGGCCGGTGCGGACGGCCGCCCCGACCCGGACGCGCTGGCCGTCCTGGTCGCCGAGGACCCGGGGCCGGAGGACCGCCCGGCCGGGCCCGCGGAGGAGGAGCCGCAGGGCACGGCCGAACGGAAGCTGGCGGATCTCTTCGAGGAGCTGCTGGGGGTGCCGGGCCTCGGCCGGTTCGACAACTTCTTCGACTTCGGCGGCCACTCGCTGCTGGCCGTGCGGCTGGTCGCGCGGGTGGCCGAGGAGCTCGGACGGCCGCTGGGTGTCGGCGTGTTCATGAACAATCCGACGGTGGCCGCGCTGGCCCGGGCACTCAGCGAGGGGTCCGCCGCGGAGCCCGGAGGGCTGGTCCGGCTGCGAGCGGCCGAGGGCGGGACCGGTGACCTCGCGGTGGCCCTGATCCACCCCGTCGGGGGCACCCTTATGTGCTATGGGGAGCTCCTCGGTCTGCTGCCCGCCGGGCCCGAGGTCGTCGGCCTGGAGCGGGTCGCGGGCGCGCATCCTGAGGACACCTCCTGCGAGGACCTGGTGAAACGTTACGCCGCCACGCTGGCCGAAGCGCTGCCCGGCCGGCGCATCGCACTGCTCGGCTGGTCTCTCGGCGGCGTACTGGCGCACTCGGTCGCGGCCGCCCTCACCGAGCTCGGCCATGAGGTCGTGCTGGTCGCCATGGTGGACTCGCTCGCCCCGCGCTCGGCCGCGGACGCCGAGCGGATGTCCGCGACCGGCACCGAGCTGTACGCACTCGCCGGGGCGGTCCGGCGTGACGGCACCGGGGTGCTCGGAGCCACCGCCGAGCAGGAGCTGTTGATGCGACGCTTCGGCGTGGATCCCGCCGCGCTGCGGGAGACGCCCGCCGAACAGGCGGCACGGATGCTGGAGGACTGGGGCCGACTGCTCGAACTGGTCGCCGAAGGCCGCCCGGTGAAGTCGCCGGCCCCGGTCCAGCTGTTCCTGTGCGCCGACAATCCACCCGGATACCCCGAGGCGCTGGCAGCGAGCTGGGAGGGCCTGTACGGCGAACTCGACACGCGCAGCGTCCCCGGCACGCACACCGAGGTGCTCGCCTCCCCGGCCGTCGAGCAGCTCGCGACGGCGTTCACGGAGCGGATCGGTCCGTCATGACGCAGCCTCAGGCCGCCAGGGACTGGTACGAGACCGCGGGCATCCGCAGCGGTCCGCGCCGGATGCTGGAGGAGGACCGGGAATGCGGACTGCAGGTCTTCCCGGAGCATCTGGTGCCGCATCTGCACCACGAGGCACTGGCGGACCTCGGCTCGCTCGGGCGCAAGGCGCTGCTCACCCACCACTTCTACCAGTACATGCTGTTCACCTCGCATCTGGAGACCAAGGTGGTCAACCGGGGGGCGGCACTGGTCGCGCACGGCGAGGTCGACATCGAGGTGGGACCGGACGCCCGTCTGGACGCCTTCAAGATCTACAACGACGAGGCGTACCACGCGCTGTTCAGCCTGGACGTGGTGCAGCAGGTCGAGAAGGCCACCGCCGTACCGGTGCTGCCGTACGACTTCGGCCCGCGGATGGCCCGGCTGGACCGGACCGCCCACCGGTTCCTGCCGGAGCACGGCTCGCTGGCCCATCTGCTCCAGGTCATCGCGTTCGAAACGGTGGTGACGCGCTTCCTGTCCCGGATACCGCGCGACGAGACGGTGTTCCGCGTGGTGCGGCAGGTGGTGGGCGACCACGTCCGTGACGAGGTGCACCACCACGCGTACTTCACGCGGTTCTTCAAGGAACTGTGGGCCGGGCTGTCCCCGTCGCTGCGGGTCAAGGTGGCGTGCAGCATGCCGCACTTCGTCGACGACTGCCTGCGCCCCGACCTCGGACCGGTGCGCGCCGCGCTGCGCTCGGCCGGTGTCGGCGCCGGGCTCGCGGAGGAGGTGATCCGTGACTGTTACCACGAGGAAATGCTGGTCGCGGGGGTGCGGGACGCCGGCAGGCACACGCTGGGCATGTGCGAGTCGGTCGGTGCCTTCGACTTCCCCGAGGCCGTCGAGCAGCTGCATCTGCTGGGCCTGGGCGAGTGAGTGACGGCGGCAGGCCCGGCCGGGCACGGTGGCGGCCTGCGGCCGATAGGATCGGCCGATGCATCACGCCCCGACCGGTTCGCCGAACGAGTCGTCCGTAGCGTCTCCCACCGAGTCCTCCGCAGCCTCGCCGGCCGGGAGGGTACGCGCCTTCCATCGCGCGTTCGGACTCGACTGCCGTTCCGTGCCGACCGAGCCTTCGGCTGAACTGGCCCGGCACCGCCAGGACTTGCTGCACGAGGAGGTCGCCGAACTCGCCGAGGCCGCCGAGGAGGGCAGGCTGGAGCACATCGCCCAGGAACTGGCCGACGTGGTGTACATCGCCTACGGCACCGCGGCGGTCTACGGCATCGACCTCGACGCGGTGATCGCGGAGGTCCATCGCGCCAACATGAGCAAACTCGGGCCGGACGGCCGGCCCGTGCTCCGCGCCGACGGCAAGGTGCTGAAGGGGGATTCCTACAGCCCGCCGGACGTCGCCGCGGTACTGCACGGGCAGCGCAGGCGCCGGGCCGCCGACCAGGGCTGAGCGGCGCGGGGCCGGGAGTCAGTCCCGCAGCGCGGTGACGAGCGCGGCGCCGTCCACCGTGCCCGAAGGGGTGCGGGGCAGACGGTCGAGCAGGTGTACGGCGGGCTGTGGCCACCCGGACGGCCAGACGCGGCGGACGGCACGCCGCCATCCCCGCGGGTCGCCCTCCGCACCGGCCTCCGGCACGACCACCGCATGGATCCGGGGACCCCGTGCCGGGATGCCGTCCCCGTCCCCCGGTTCCACCAGGACGGCTGTCTCGTGGACACCGGGCAGGGCCGCGACAGCGGTCTCGGCCTCGCCTCGGTCGAGGTGCCGGCCGACCCAGTCCTGGACCTGCTCGGCCGTACCGAGCAGCCGGATCCGGCCGGCGGTGTCGATCCACGCCCGGAAGGTTCCGGGGCGTGGGTCGTCGGCCGGTCCGAGCAGACCGGGGACGCCGCGCGGCAGGGCCCGCCCGGCCGGGTCCGCGACCTTCAGACGCAGGCCGGGTTCCGGGTCGGTGAGCCAGACCCCGTACGGGTCGTCCGCGTCCCAGGCGCAGCTGCCGAGGGAGCCGAGGGCCGGGTCCACGACGTCCAGGAGGACACGTCCGCCCGCGCGGGAGTAGGCGGCCACCGCCGGGGTGGGCAGGAACTGCTCGAAGGGGCAGCGCACCGGGACCGTGAGATCCTGCCGTGCCGCGGCGGCCGCGAGCGCGCCGAAGGAACCCGCCGGCGTCCCTTCGCCGCCCGAAGGACCGGGACCGGTGTGGTGTACGTACCCGTGCGCGAACGCCCGCAGAGGGGTGCCGGGCCGGTCGGTGAGCTCCCCGAGCAGCCTGGCGAAGTCCGCGGTCAGCCGGGCCGCGCCCGCCGGGTCGATCACTGCGGCGGTGAAGTCCAGCCGCCCGTACGCCGTGTCGTCCTCCCGCCGCAGCTGGAGGATCAGGTCGAAGGAGCGGGTGGAGTTGGGTGCGAAGAAGTCCCAGTCGAACTCCAGGCCCGGTACCTCCCCCAGGTCACGGACCACGGTCGGATAGGACACCCCGATCCGGTCGAACGCGCCCTGGCTGACGTCGACTCCGTGGCGGCGGCGCAGCTCCCGCAGCACCCAGCCGAACGGGACCCGGCGGTGGCGGTGCACCAGCTGGAGTGCCCGGCCGCCGACCGCCAGCAGGGCGCGGAAGTCCGCGTCCGGGGGGATCTCGATCAGGCACGGCACGACATTGACCTGGAGGCCGATCCGGTCCCGGGTGGCGGGGACGCTGGTGTCCACCGGGACGCCGACGACGAAACGGGTGTTGCCGTACTCGTGCAGCACGGCTGCGAGGCAGGCCACCAGACCGGTGAAGAAGCTGACCCCGGCCGCCTTGGTGAGCGCCCTGAGCCGAGCGCAGTGCTCGGGCGGCAGGTCGAAGCGCGGCGTCGGCCGCACCTCCCCACCGGACTCGGTGCGGTCGCCCCTGGGCAGCACCAGGCCGGGGAGGGCCCGCAGGTCCGCCTCCAGCCAGTACCGCAGCACCTCCTCCAGTTCCTGGTCGATCTCCGGGTGCTCTGGCATGTCCTGCCGTACGGGGTACGGCTCCGCGCCGGGTGTGCGCAGGGAGTCGAGGGCGCGCAGGAACCGGCGCGCGAAGACGAACTTGGACCGTCCGTCGAAAGCGATGTGGTGCACGCCGACGACGAGCGTGCTCCGCCGCGGCCCGTGGTGCAGCAGGGAGAAGGTGATGGGCGAACGGGTGGTCAGGTCCCAGGGCCCGACGCGGTTCTCCCGGTACCAGCGGCGGGCCGTCGCGAGCTCGCCTCCGGCTGCCGCGGTCAGCGGCACCTCCTCGAACTGGAGCACCGCGGACGCCGGATGGATCGCCATCAGCGCCTCAAAGCCGCCGGTGACCAGGCCGCGCAGCTGCGGGTTGTCCTCGCACACCAGCAGGCAAGCGGCCCGCACCTGGGCGGCGGTCACGTCGCCTCGGACGAGCACCGACAGGAAGCCGCCGTTGATGGCCGAGGGGTGCAGCTGCTGTTCCAGCCACATGGACTCCTGGGCCGGGGACAGCCGGACCAGGGCCTGGGCGTGCGCCGGCGCGGGCGGGGCCGGCGGTGTCGTCTCAGCCATGTGCCGCTCCTGCCTCCCGCAGGTCGCGCCGCGCCACTTTGCCGTTGGCCGTGAGCGGCAGTTCCGGGACGCTGATGAACCGCGCGGGCACCATGTAGTCGGGCAGCGCGGCGGCGCAGGCAGCGCGCAGCACCGGCGCGTCGGCCGGGCGGGCCGCCTCGGGGTCGGGCACCACATAGGCGTGCAGCGCCAGGGTCCGGTCCTTCCCGTGGCCGACGACCGCGGCCCGGCGCACTCCGGGCACGCGGCCGAGCACCGCCTCGATCTCGCCCGGTTCCACTCGGTAGCCGCGCACCTTGAGCTGGTCGTCGATCCGTCCGGTGAAGTGCAGCAGGCCGCCTTCCAGCCGGACCAGGTCACCGGTGAGGTACCCGCGCCGGATGCCTCCCGCGGCGTCCGGCAGCTCACGGAACCGGTCCGCGGTCAGCTGCTCGTCGCCCAGATACCCGAGGGCCAGGCAGGGGCCGGCCGCCACCAGTTCCGCCTCCACGCCCTCGGCGAAGGGCGCCAGGACGCCGCCGTCGATGCGCAGCAGCTGCGCGCCGGCGGCGGAGCCGCCGAGCGGTGGATGTACGGGCCACCCCTCCGGGTCGGGCGGCAGCCGGTACTCCGTCACCACATGCGTCTCACTCGGCCCGTATTGGTTGACCAGGGTGGCGTCACGGCCGGTGAACAGCGTCCGCACCTCCTGGTTGACCACCAGCCGCTCACCGGCGACCACGATCTCCCGCAGTGCCGCCAGGCGATGCCCGGTCACCGGCACGGCCACGGCGAGCGCGTGCAGCGAAGCCACCGGCAGGAACGCCCGTACCACGGCGTGCTCGTCCAGCCGGGCCGCGAGCAGGAACGGGTCGCGGCGCGCCTCGTCGTCGACGACGACCAGCGCGGCGCCGGCCGTCCAGGCCGTCACCAGTTCCTGGAATCCGACGTCGAACCCGACGGACGCCGTGTGCGCGGTACGGGGGACCTCGGGCCGCTCCCAGGTTCCGAGGTGCCAGGCGGCGAGGTTCTCCAGGACGACGGGCGGCACCGCCACACACTTCGGCGTGCCCGTCGACCCCGAGGTGGCGACGACATAGGCGACGGGCCCGGTGAGGTCCGGCGGCGGACCGGGGACTCCCGCGGCGCACAGGTCCTGGACGGTGGCCTCGGTCCGCCCGGTGTCCGCTGCGAGGCCGACCGGCGGCACGGTGGCGTCCCGCAGCACCAGACGGACGCCGGCCGTCTCGGCGATCCGCGCCAGCCGCTGTACGGGCAGCGCGGGATCCAGAGCGACGACGGCGGCCCCGGCGCGCCAGACGCCGAGGACGGCGGCGCACCTCCACCAGCCGCGCCGTGCCAGCAGCCCGACCGGTTCCCCGGGCGCCGCGCCGTGACCGGCCAGCCGTACCGCGATCCGGGCCGAGGCCTCCGCGAGCTGCTCGTAGCCGTACTCCGTGCCGTCGTCGACCACCGCGGTCCGGCCGGCATGGGCGGTGCAGGCGGCGACCAGCGTGTCCGTGAGCGGCATCAGAGCTCGACCCTCACACCGGACTCGAACCAGTGGTGCATCTGCACCGCCGCCTCGACGCTCATGCGCGTCACGCCCGCCCGCAGGCCGTAGGTCGGGTCGGTGAGCACCGAGGTGACACGGGCCGGGTCGAGCAGCTCGTTCACCCGTGCCCCGCGGTCCTCGGTGATCGCCCTCAACTGCTCGCGCAGCACCGTGCGGTAGGCGGGGTCCTGCACGGTCGGGTACGGCGACTTCTTCCGCTCCAGCACCGGCTGGGGCAGCAGGTCGCGGACCGCGGCGCGCAGCAGGCTCTTCTCGCGGCCGTCGGCGACCTTCATCTCCCAGGGCACGCTGTAGACGTACTCGGCCAGTTCGTGGTCGCAGAAGGGCACCCGGCCCTCGATGGAGGCGGCCATGCCGAGGCGGTCCTTGCGGTCGAGGATGACCCGGAGGTAGCGCGTCATGTTGAGGTAGGTGATCTCCCGCATCCGCCGCTCCTGCGCCGACTCCTCCCCGGTCAGCGGCACTTCGGCGAGCGCCTCCTCGTAGCGCTCGCGGACGTGGCCGGGGAAGTCGAGTTCGGCGTACAGCGAGCGGTCCAGCAGGCCGGACAGGAACTCCATCTGGTGCGAGGCGCCGAGCCACGGGAAGGTCCGGGACTTCACGTAGAACGGGTCGTGGAACCACATGTAGCCACCGAACAGTTCGTCGGAGCCGTCTCCGGTGAGGGTGACCGTGCAGAAGCGGCGAACCTCCTGGGAGAGCCGGTACAGCGACACGTACATGTCGAGTCCGGCGGCCGGCCGGTCCATGGCGCGGACCACGGCCGACTGGCCCTCCGGGTCGGCCAGGTGGTGCCGGTCGACGAGCAGTTCGCGGTGGTCGCTGCCCAGGTGCGCGGCCATCTTGGCGACGTACGGGGCGTCCGGCGAGTCGTGCACCTCGTCCGGGCGGAAGTGCTCCAGGTGGTAGGCGAACTCCATGGAGAAGGTCCGCAGGGTCTCGCCGTCGCCCAGGGCCCGGCTGACCAGGGCGCAGACCGCGCTGGAGTCCAGACCGCCGGAGAGCATGGAGGAGATCGGCACGTCGGCGGTCACCTGGCGCCGGACGATGTCCTCCAGCATCTCGCGCACGGTGCGCTCGGTGGTGGCGAGGTCGTCGGTGTGCGGGCGGGCGGTGAACGTCCAGTAGCGGTACCGGCTGACGCCGGTACGCGAGTAGCGCACCACCTCGCCCGGGATGACCTCCCGGGTGTGCTTGAAGACGGACAGGCCGGGCGTCGGTGTGAAGGACAGCGCCTCCAGCAGTCCGGCCCGGTCCACGACCGGTTCGACCAGTCCCGTGGTGAACAGCGCCTTCGGCTCGGAGCCGAAGGCGAAGCCCTCGGGGGTCTCCGCGTAGAACAGCGGGTAGATGCCGAACCGGTCGCGGACCAGGACGAGTTCCTCCAGCTCGACGTCCCACACCGCGAAGGCGAACATGCCGCGCAGACGCTCGGCGCAGGCGGGGCCCCATTCCTGGTAGGCGCGGAGCACCACCTCGGTGTCGCTGCGGTCCCGGAAGCGGTGCCCGCGCCGGCTCAACTCCTCACGCAGTTCGCCGAAGTTGAAGACCTCACCGGTGTAGCTCAGCACGACCGTCTCGCGTCCCGCGGAGTCCGTGGCGATCGCGGGCTGGTGCCCGCCCTCCAGGTCGACCACGGCGAGCCTGCGGGGAACGAACAGGGTCCTCGGGGACGACCACTCGCTCACCTCGTCCGGTCCGCGCAGCGGAAGCGCCCCGCGCATCGCCTCGGCCAGATCGGGCCGCCGGGACAGGTCGTGGGTGAAGGAGACGAGGCCGACTATGCCGCACATTGAACGAAGACCCCCAGCATGGTGCCGACCTGCAAGGTTTCAGGCTTCAGGTCCGGTGGTTGTTCGGGACAGAGCAATCAGACCCGAGGATCACGTGTGCCGGCTCCGTTCGTCACCCCTGATGGCAGTTAGCTGCCACGCCGTCGCGACACCAAGTGGTCTCCGCGGGCCGGGCGATCCCTTCATGGGCTGCCGGGTCCGCCCTGGGCTGTGCCATCGTCGCGCCGGTACCGGTCAGCAGGGCGATCAGCTCGGGCAGGCGCAGCTCCGGGCGGACCGTCCCGGCCCGCTGCACTTCGGACAGCAGCTGGGCAAGAAGGCCTTGCCCCACTCGGTGAAGGGTGAGTCGGTGGCGACGGCGGCGGCCCTGCGTATGACCGTTCGGGCAGGTCACGCCACTGCACCCCGGTCCGCACCCGGTACAGAATCCCGTCGATCACCTGCCGTTGATCCCGCCACCGACCCGAACGCCTGTTACCGACCGGCGGGAACGGCCGTCGCCGTTCCCGACCGGCATCAGGCAGGTCACCCCGCCGCATGTGCACATCAACGACACAGGCGCAAGGTGGTCACCTGATCGCCCGGACACGCCCTAAGTGGTCACGGGTTCCAGCCGCAGCCGCCGGATCGGCCAGGGGGGTGGCATGGCCGGCCCGAACCAGACCCGGACGTCCTCCCCGGTGCGGACGGGCAGGAGCGGGTAGTCGTTCTCGGCGTGTTCGGTGCGGTGCAGCGCATGGCCCGGGTCCAGGTGCCGGGCGGCGTACGCGTCGAAGGCGGCCGCCCCGGACGGCCGGCAGATCGTCGCGACGACCTCGCGGGTGCCCGGCTCCGCTGCGAAGCCCGGGCCACGCAGCAGCAGGACGTCATCACTGTCGACCATGGTGGCGTTGGCCGCGTCGCGGTGCTTCCGCCAGACCGGACCAGTGTAGAACGCCTCCAGCGCGCGCCGGCGGTGTGCCATATCGGGGAAGTCGCGCAGCCAGACGAAGCGGTTCGGGTCGTCCAAGTCCCGGAAACGGCCGCCGACGGTGATACCGACCGCCTGCTGACCGGTCACGAACTCGCGCTCGAACAGCTCGATCAGCGTCTCCCGGCCTCCCGGATGCAGGGTGTACTGCCGGAGTTCGACGATCCTCATGCGCCGGCCCGCCCGGCGCGGGTGAGGTCCATGGTCCAGTCGAGCTCCCAGGTGCGGCCGCCGTCGGCGGAGAACTCCTGCTCCCAGCGGGCGGTGTCCGGGCCGGGGCGGCACCAGGTGAAGTGCACCCGGATCGGGCGGCCGCCGTAGGTGTCCTCGCTGTGGAAGTCACCGCGGTCGCCCGTGAAGCCGCCGGTCACCGGAGGATCCAGCCGGCCCGTCCGGCTGTCGGACCAGTGGATCGACCAGCGTTCCGTCTCCCGGCCGAACAGGCGCAGGGTCACGCCCTGGCGGCCGAGGGTGGGGAAGGTGATCTCGTCGATGTTGCCGGCCCCGCCGAACAGCGGCCGGACCACCGCGTGACCGGGGAACTCCGCCCAGGCGCCGGGGCCCGAGCCGAACGGCGAGAGGGGACCGCGGTTGGCCACGTCCCGGGAGCCGTGCAGGAAGTCGAAGTCGTCCATGCGCCACAGGTTAGGGACACTCCACTGACATCCACTGTCAGTGGATACTGGGCGGCATGCGCGCGAGCCGACTGGTCACCCTGCTCCTGCTGGTCCAGAACCGGGGCCGGATGACGGCCCAGCAGCTGGCCGAGGAACTGGAGGTCTCCGTCCGGACGGTCTACCGGGACGTCGAGGCGCTCGCCGGCGCCGGAATCCCGCTGTACGGCGCCGCCGGACACGCAGGCGGCTACCGGCTGGTCGACGGCTACCGGACCCGTCTGACCGGACTGACCGCGGACGAGGCCCAGGCCGCGTTCCTTGCCGCACTCCCCGGCACCGCCGCCGAGCTCGGCCTCGGCGAGGCGCTCACCGCCGCCCAGCTGAAGTTGCGGGCCGCCCTCCCGGCGGAGCTGCGCGAGCACGCGGGGAGGATCCAGGAACGCTTCCTCCTCGATGCCCCCGGCTGGTACGCCGACGCCGACCGTACGCCTCATCTGGCCGCAGTCGCCGCCGCGGTGTGGGGGTCCCGGGCGGTGGTCCTGCGGTACCGGCGCTGGCGGGCACCAGAAGAGATCGAGCGGCGGGTGGAGCCGTACGGGCTGGTACTCAAGGCCGGCCGCTGGTACCTGGTCGCCGACGGGCCGTCCGGAATCCGCACGTACCGGGTCGACCAGGTCATCGAACTCCGTTCCCTGGAAGAAGAGTTCGCCATTCCGGACGGGTTCGACCTGGCCGCGCACTGGAACGGCTGTCTGGCCGGTTTCCGAGCCCGGCTGCACACCGGGGAGGCTCTGGTACGGCTCACCCCGGAGGGCGCCCGCCGCCTCGGCGTGACACCCGCAGGCGACGGATGGACGGAGACCCGGGTGCCCATCGAATCGATCGACCACGCCCACGGAGAGTTCCTGGGGCTGGGCAGCGACATCGAGGTCTTGGCACCGGCCGAACTCCGCGACCGCATCGCCGAAACGGTACGGACCCTGGCCAGCCGCTACGAGCGGTGACCAGGTCGTGCCGTTGCCCGGCCGCGGATTGCGGGAGTACACCCGCGACCGGTTCACCCGGTTGAAGAGTGATCAGGCCAGGCCGTCGGGAAGCACCAGCCGTCGGCCGCGTCAGTGACCGGGAGTGGTGAAGGGCCGGGGGAGGCTCTTCGGTAACGCGGCAAGAGGCAGGGTTCGGCCCTTCGACCTGACGGAAGGTCCGGACTCCGCGCCACAGCGCACCGCCACCGCGGGGACGACGATGCCGTCGCGGGTGCGTCGGCAGCGGGCTGCACACGCTGTGAGACACGCCGGAGGTACCAAGGGGAGGCCCGGCGGCGGAAACGCTGCGGGCGCTGCTCGCCGCTCCGGCCGTGGCCGGCGCGGCGAGCAGCGCCCGATGGGAGTCTCCTCCCCGCGGCGTCCTACGGACGCTCGCGGATGAGCGCGCCGAACGGGTTGTCCAGCGCGCACAGCTCGTTCACGGCACCGTGCAGGAACCGCAGGGCGTCGGGGAGGTCTGCGTCGTCCAGGCGGCGTTCCCACAGGACGCCCGGGCCGGCCGGCAGGTCTGCCACGGGCTCGTCGAGGTCGAGGTCGACGCCGACGCGGACGGCGCAAAGTGCGTCGGAGACGGACAGGCGCGCCACCATGTCGATCTGGTGGTACTCCGAGAAGTCCGCCGAGATCGACACCGCGAAGCGGTGCAGCAAGGTGACCACGACCCGGTCGTCGTCCGGGCGGTCGACCAGGAATTCGTGCCCGAGCGTCACGTCGTCGCCGAGGTGCGCGTGGAGCAGCAGATCACTGGACCGGTCGCCGAGACGTGCGTGGCAGTGGTGGAGTTCCCGGAGGAATCCGAGGACCTCGTGCTGTGCCTGTGACATCCTGTCCGTTCCCATCGGCTAAGTCGCCATCATGGTGTGTACGACCCACGTTCCCTTGTGGCCGTCCTCGCCCTTGTCGACCCTCCTGATGAGGAGTTCAAGGGTGTAGGCGTCCTTGACGTCGCCGTTGCTGTCGGCGACACGGCCGATCGGGCTGCCGAACTTCTTCTTGAGGATCCTTTCCGCGCCGCGGCTGTTCTTGGCCGCCCACTCGTTGAGCTTCACGTCCTTCAGGACCGCGTCGATGCTCTGCTGTGCCGTGTCGGCGTTCAGGCTCGACGCCTTGCCGCCCCGCAGGCCGGGTGCCCGTGCGATGAGGTCGTCGTCGGTGAGGCCGACGTGGTCCTTGGCGTGGCCTCCCGCGATCCGGTAGTCCTTGTCGAGGTTTCCGCAGTTGTGTACCAGCAGCGGCGTGTCGCCGGCCAGCGCGTAGTACGTGTGGATGCCCTTGACCGAGAGGTTGAAGACCTTCTGGACCTCGGTGCGGCCGCGGGCGGCGATGACCTCGACCGTGGTGCCGTCGGTGGTGCGCAGACGGGTGCCCGGCTTGAGGTCTCCGGCCTCGACCCACGCCTTGCGGTCCGCCGCCCAGAAGGGGTGGCCGTCGGTTGCCGTGATGGTTCCCGTGGCGTCGCCCTTGTCGCCGTCCGTGTCGACGGTCAGCCTGACGAGGTGCTTCGGGCCGTAGCCCACGATGACGTCCTCGACCGGGCGTGCCGAGGTCCGGCCGGTGCCCGGATCGGTGGCGAGGACCACGTCACCGACGCGGATGTCCTCGATCTGCTCGGTGGTTCCGTCGGCCTTGGCGACCGGGGTGTCCGGGGTGAAGCTGTTCGGGACCTTGCACGGCGGGGGGCTCGTCTTGCCGAAGAGGTTCCGGAAGAAGTCGATGCCCTTGTCGCCCCACTTGCCGAACTTGATGGCGGAGGCGCCGTAGCCGGCGACGGGAATGGCCGAGGCGCAGGACAGGCCCGCGTTGAGCGCGTCCTTCTCGGCGCCGTACCAGGCACAGTTGATGCCGTCGGCCGCCTCGCCGAAGCCGGGCACGAGTCCGCCGACGTCGAGGAGGAAGTGGCCCGTCTCGGAGAGGATGTCCACCAGGTCGGTGTCGCCCTCCTCGGCTGCCGCGGCCTCGATGATGGCCGCGTTGGCCTTCATCTCCTCGATCCTGGCCTTCTCCTTGCGGGCCTCCTCGTCACGCCGCTTGGCCTCCTCCTCGGCCTTCTTCTTGACGACGAACGCGTGGTACGCGTCCTTGGCCGCCTTGTCGGCCGCGTCAGCGTCCTTGCCGGCGGCGGTGGCGGAGGCGCGGGCCGCGTTGGCGTAGGCCCATGCGTCGTCGGCGGAGCCACGGGCGGCGTCGGCGGAGTCGGCGGCACGGGCCGCCGAGACCTCCGCCTCCCGAGCGGCCCGGTGGGCGTCCTTCTCCGCGGCACGGGCGGCCTTGGCCGACGCGGCGGCGTCATTGGCGGACGCCTGGGCGTCCTTGGCCGACTGCCGGGCCTCGTCGGCGTACACCTTGGCCTGGTCGGCGGACTCGCGGGCCTTCTTCGCCCAGCCCTCGGCCTCCTTGGCCGCCTTGCGGGCGACGGCCGCGACCCGGGCCGCCTCGGCGGCGTTCTGCTGTGCGGTGGCCGCGGATCCGGCGGCGGCGGCGATGAGCTGCTTCACCCCGGCCTGGTGGGTGGCGGCGAGCAGGTCCTTGCGCTTGGCCTGGTACTGGCCGACCTCGATGAACCGGTGCAGCAGCCGCGGCGGTCCCTCCAGGGCGATCCTCGCGGCGGCCTTGACCTCCGGTCCGCCGCCGTCCATCAGCTGCACGGCCTGGACCCGCTCGTCGGCGGTGCGGGCCGCGTACTGACCGGTGGTGATGAACTCACGGAGCTTGTCGGTCGAGCCGTCGTCGAGGGCGGCCTGGGCCGCCTCCTTCACTCCTCGCCGGCTGCCGTTGCTGATCTGCACCACGCGCACCCGGTAGTCGTTGGCGGCGGCGGCGTGCTGACCGGCCGTGAGGAAGGCGTGGATCTGCTGTGCGTCGCCTTCCAGGGCCTTTTCTGCGGCCGCGCGGACCGCCGGGGACTCGGCCTCGGCGGCGAGCCGCTCGGCCCGGGCCCGCTCGTCCTGCTCGGCGGCCTCCTGCCGGCCGGTACGGACGTACGCGGCGATGTCCTCGGCCGTGCCGGCGAGGGCGACCTGGGCGGCGGTCTGGCTCCAGGGCCCGCCGGTCTTCATGGCTGCGATCGCCACACGGCGGCCCTTTGTGGCCACCTCGGCGAGGTCGGCGCCGGGCTTGGCCGCCTCGGCGGCGAGACGCTCGGCCTCTGCGTCGAGCTTCGCGGCCTCGGCTGCCGCATCGGCGGCGGTCCTACGGCGCTGGTCGTCGGCGGCCTTGAGGTCCTTGGCCCGTTCGACGGCGGCCGCGGTGCGGCTGTTCAGCTCCTCCTGCTCGGTCTTCCGGGCCAGGTCGTAGATCCTGCGGGCCTTGACGACGGCATTGGTGGCGGCGTCGGCGGCCTTCTTGGCCTCTGCGGCGTGCGCGGTGGACTCCTTGGCCGCCTTGGCGGCCTCGCCCGCATGCTTGGCCGCTTCGTCCGCGGCCTTGGCGGCGTTCTCGGCGTGCTCCGCGGCGTCGTTGGCGGCGTCGCGCGCCTCGTACGCGGCGGCGGAGGACTCGCGGGCCAGACCCTCGGCCGCGTTGGCGGCCCGTGTGGCCTCGCGGGCGTGGCGGCGGGCGGCGGCGGCCGCGGCGCTCGCCTCGGCGGAGTGGGCGCCCGCGGCGTCGGCGAAGCCGCTGGCCTCGCTCGCGGCGGAGGCGGCCGCATCGGCGTTGGCTCCCGCGCTGGCGGCAGCCTTGGCGGCGTCACCGGCCGCGAGGGCGGCGAGCCCGGCCTGCTGGGCGGCCTCGGCTGCGAGCCGTGCGCCCTTGGCGGCGGTGCGCGCCTCCTCGGCGGCCTTGCGGGCGTCGGCTGCCTGGCCGGCATCCGAGGCGGCGGCCGCCGCCGCACCACGGGCACGGGAGGCCGCCTGCGCGGCGGCTGCCGCGGCGGACGCGGCCTGCGAGGCAGCGGTGGCGGCGACCCGGGCGGAGGTGTTCGCCGCCCGGGCGGCGGAGATGGCCTGCTGGGCGGCGGCCGAGGCACCGCGCGCGGCTTCGGCGGCGCGGCCGGCGGCGTTGGAGGCACGGTTGGCGTCCTTGCGGGCCGCCTCGGTCTCCTTCGCCGCCTTCTGGGCGGCTTCCTTGGCGAGCTTCGAGGCGGCCACGGCGCGCGCGGACGCCTCCTTGGCGGCCTCGGTCTCGCGCTTGGCCTGCTCGCCCGCTGCCTTGGCCCGGGCGGCGAGCTCGGCGACGGACGCCCGCTCCTGGTCGCGGGCCCGGGCGACGTGCTGGCCGACCGCCAGGAATTCCCGGACGTCCTGGACGGTGCCGTTCATGGCGACCTTGGCGGCCTCCTTGGTGGCCGGACCACCCATGCTCATGATCTGCATGAGCTGGACCCGGTCGTCGGCCTCGCGCGCCGGGTACTGGCCATGGTCCAGGAACTGGCGGACGTCGTCGATGGAGCCGTTGAGAGCGGACTTGCCGGCTTCCTTGACGCCCTTGCCGCCCTCGTTGACGATCTGCGTGACCTGGACACGCTGGTCGTGCTCCAGCGGTGCCTGCCAGCCGCTCTTCAGGAAGGTGCGCAGGTCCTTCGGGTTGCCGGCCAGGGCCTTGACGGCTGCCTCGCGCACCCCGCGGCCGCCCACCGAGATCATCTGCACGGTGATGATGCGATCATCATGGAGTTCCGCGATCTCGCGCTCGGCGTCCAGGAACCTGCGGACGTCCTCGTCGGAGCCCGTCAGTGCGGCCTCCGCCGCGGCCTTGACCCCGACACCCCCGTTCCGCCAGATCTCCACGACACGACCGCGGTCGGTCGCCGGAATCGGGCTCGTGGTGACGTCCTCGTCGGGCAGGTCCTCCGCAACTGCCGGGCCGGCGCCCAGAAGTCCCGCGGCGAGTGTCAGTGAAAGCGCGCCGAGGCACAACCTGCGTGTGCCGCGCACCCACCTTCCCCCTGATCTGTTCACGTGAATGTGTTTCCTCTCACAGGGCACTCCACAGAGGTCAGTTGTGGAATGCCGCCACTTCGGCACAGTGAGCATAACTGCAGTGGTGGGCATATCTGCTGACGGCATGTCAGCACACCAGGAACTGATAGGTTTCGGACAGTCCGGGGGAACGGACCATCTCGTACGGCACTTCTCTTGCCGTGCATCATCTGGAAGGAAGTTCTGGTGAAACTTCGCGCGCGCGGAATGCTGCTCGCCGGTGTCGTCGGTGTCGTCACGGCAGTCGGGGGAGTCTCCGCCCTCACTGTCGCGTCCGCCGCCCCGCGGACGGCGCAAGCCGCTGCTCAGGAGGGTGGTGCGGGCGGCGCCGTACCGCCGCCCGCGATCGAGGACTTCGCGTACCCGGAGGCGGACCGGATCCTCAAGGAGAAGGGCATCACCCTGAAGAAGGGTGACGGCCGCATCCTGCTCGCCGATTGCTCCGGCGGACAGCAGATCCAGGTCTGGACGCGCCAGACCGCCGAGGGTAAGTACTGCTTCCGGGTCATTGGCCGGTCGGGCCACCTCACCCTTGAAGTCCCCGACGTATTCGCCGTCCAGACCGAGGACCGCGCCGTTCGGGCCAGCGTGACGTCCGGCGGAAAGTCGACCACCGTCGACATTCCGAAGAACGACCTGAAGCCCATCGGCGAGGGCACCACGGGAAAGCCGACCGTCCTGGTCGAGCTCAAGGTGACCGGCTGACCGGCAATACCATTGCCGGCCTTCTTCCGCAGACCACGGAATGAAGGCTTCCGAACTTAGGTGAATTGAGGACCAACGTGTTTGGCACACGTCCGCGCACCGCGTGGATTCACACGCTTCTGGCGGGCGGGGTGGCCGCCGGACTGCTCACTGCGAGCCCGGCCCACGCCGTCGTCGGCGAGCCCGTCAAGGACGGGGCGTACCCGTTCACACTCAAGCTGCACATCGGTGACGGCAAGCGCGCCTGCTCCGCGGCGCTGGTCGACCCGCAGTGGATCGTCACCGCGGCGAGCTGCTTCGCCGCCGACCCCGCGAAGAGCTTCAAGGTTCCGGCCGGTGCGCCCGCGCTTCCTGCCCTGGTCACCACCGGCGCCGAGCGGCCGACCGCGGCGGACGCCGCGGTCGCGCCCCGGGTGAGTGAGCTCGTACCGCACCCGGACCGGGATCTGGTGATGGCCAGGGTCACCTCGGTGACCGCCGCCGTCAGTCCACTCGGCTCCCCCTTCCCGGGCGTCGCACCGATCGAGCTCGGCACGTCCGCGCCCGCCCCGGGCGAGGAGCTGCACCTGGCCGGTTACGGCCGCACGAAGAGCGACTGGGTGCCGACCCGTGCGCACACCGGTGTGTTCGGCGTCGACACCGCGGGCGAAGGCACGCTCGCCGTCTCCGGCAAGGGCCAGGCCGCCGTCTGCAAGGGCGACACCGGCGGCCCGGCGTTCCGCGCGAACGACGGCAGGGCCGAGCTCGTCGGCATCGCCACCGCCTCTTGGCAGGGTGGCTGCCTGGGCACGGACGAGACCCGTACCGGCGCGGTCGTCACCCGTGTCGACGACATCGGCAGTTGGGTCCGGCAGGTCCGGTTGAGCTCGATGGCCGAGCACGTCACCGACCGCATCACGACGGCCGACTTCAACGGCGACGGTCGGACGGACGTCGCCGCCGTCCTCGCCGACAAGTCGCTGCACGCCTTCTACGGCCGGCCCGACGGCGGGCTGGAGTACGGCCGCGACCTGTGGCGGGACAAGACGTGGGGCTCGATGAAGAAGATCGTCGGCGGTGATTTCAACGGCGACGGTTTCGCCGACATCGCCGGGTTCACGGCGGACGGCGGCCTGCTCCTCTACCCGGGCACCGGCCACGCCACCAAGCTCGGCGACAGCCGGAAGATGTGGAAGGACAACAAGTGGACCGCGTCCCTGCCCATCGCGCGGTTCAAGGCCGACGCCTCCGGCCGTGACGCCCTGATCGCCCAGTGGTCGGACGGTTCGCTGCACGCCTACCCGAGCAAGGCCGACGGGACGCTGACCGGCACGCACCACACGGTGTGGCCGGACAAGACCTGGACGAAGAAGCACATCGCCACCGCCGACTTCAACGGCGACGGCCGTGACGACATCGCCGCGGTCGCGGCCGACGGCAGCCTGCACTTCTACGCGGGCAACGCCAAGGGTTCGTTCGACGCCGGGCGGTCCATGTGGCGGGACAAGTCGTGGTCGGGCATGGCGACCGTGCTCGCGGGCGATGTCGACGGTGACGGGAAGGCGGACCTGCTCGGCCGCTGGAAGTCGGGTTCGCTCGCCTGGTACGCCGGCGACGGCAAGGGGGCCCTGGCCCCGTCCGGCCGCGGGATGTGGCCGTCGTTCTCCTGACCGGTCCCGACCGCCAGGAAGACGCGCCCTGCCTCTGGACCCCCGCGGTCCGGGGGCGGGGCCGACCGGGAGATATCCGCCGCCCGGGCCAGGGCCGTTGACCGCGGCCCGCGATCGCACGCTCCGTAGTTCTCGGCGCATGGCGGCCCGGGGACGGACGACCGATGGTTCGGGACCACCTGCCGGCGGCATGTGGGCTTCCCACGGGCCCTCGCCGAACACCGTGTCCGGCGGGGCCAGGTGTATTGCCCGGGTGAGGTCGGGGACGCGGCTCGCGGATGGTCGGCCTGCGAGCGCGGTGTGTCCGCGGTGGTGATCGTAGCCATGCAGCCACCCGGAAATGCCGCGCGCCGGTCGCTCCCTGAGCGGCAGGGCCTGGCGTGGGCCCGTTCTCCGAGCCCCTGCGCGGCCAGGCCGCCACCCTGCAACGGCTCCGCACGGACCGCCGGCTCGAAGAAGCCCTCGTCCACGGCCCCGACACCCTTCACCTCGCCGAGGTCTTCGGCCTGGAGAAGAAGACCGCGATCCGGTGCGCGAACTCCGTTCGCGGCCTCCTCCGCCTCGCACGAACAGAACCCGTGGCCCCGGCCGGCCGGGTTGGCCGACGCTACCGGCTGATCAGCGGCAGCACGGGGAAGGTGTGGCTCTGCCAGATCAGGCGGGAGCGCTCTTCCGGGTAGGCGGTGACAGCCGATCGAGTGTCGAAGAGCTGGACGAGGCGTTGGCCGGTGTCGTACGCGGGCCAGCCGGGGTCGCCATGGGCGGCGAACGATGCCCATGCGGCGCGCATACGGGCGGACAGGGCCTCTGCCTCCGGGGAGGGCGTCTCACCGACCAGCATGGCGGGCTGGCCGCGGTTCAGGTTGCCGAAGACGAGTGGTACGTCGAGGCCATGGCAGGCGCCGAGGGCGCCGCCCATGCCCGGGGCAGGCCAGGCCAGCTCGTAGACATGCGCACGGCCGCCGGCAGCAGTCTGGGCCTCGGCGAGGTGGAGTGACGGCATACGGAACAGCCAGTCGGAATGGACCAGTTCGTACAGCTCGTCCGGGCTCGCAGCCGGGAAGGCGTCGCGGTAGCGGCGTGGCCCGTCCGGACCAGGTGCGAAAACATGGAGGGCGTTCGCCGCCTGCTCCTCGCTCACCTCACCGAGCAGACCGTTGATGGCGGTGAACAGGCGCTGCTCGTCACGGGTGTGGCCGACGAGGAGTTCGATGTCGCGGCCGGCGCCGTCGGTCAGGGCCTGCCACGGTGTGACGGCCAGGACGTCGCCGTCGACGACGGGCGAGAAGGGGATCGCTCTGCGCGCGGGCCGGCCCCAGCGTTGCGCCCACTGGTCCATCTTGGCGCCGACCGTGTCACCGGCGGCGGACAACTGGTGTGGGGCGACACTGGACAGGTCGGCCACCGTGGGCCGCAGCCCCAGCTCGGCGGCGCAGGCGGCGGTGATGTCCGCGGCAAGCTCGGGCGAGAAGAACGTGCCAGGCACACTCTGCGCAACGGCCCGGCGGAAGAGCCCGGCCGTACGGCTCATCGCCAGCAGCGCGGCGACCGATCCCCCACCCGCCGACTGACCGAAAACCGTGACCCGGTCCGGGTCGCCGCCGAAAGCCCGGATGTTGTCGCGCACCCACTCGAGAGCGGCGACCTGGTCGAGCAGACCGCGGTTGGGAGGAGCCCCCTCGATCTGCGCGAAGCCCTCGATACCCACGCGGTAGTTGAACGTCACCACGACGACGCCACCGTCCCGCGCGAGCCGGCCACCGTCGTACTCGGGGAGGCCGGACGTGCCGATCACGTAGGCGCCGCCCTGGATCCACACCATCACCGGCAGCCCCGCGCCCGGGCCGGGTTCGGGCGACCAGACGTTGACCGTCAGCCAGTCGTCACCCGCCGCGTCCTGCGACAGCACGTCCATGCCGAAATGCCCACCCTGCGGGGGCGGCGGGCCATACGAGAGGGCCTCCCGCACCCCGCTCCAGCCCCGCACCGGTCGCGGCGCGGCGAAGCGCAACGCGCCGACCGGGGGCTCGGCGAACGGGATGCCACGGAAGACCGACACACCCGCCTCCCGGCTGCCGCGCAGTCTTCCGGCGGCCGCGCGGACTTCGGGCTGGGACCCGGATGGCTTGGACTCGCCGACGGTCATCACAACTTCCTCTCGGACAGGAGGAGAGGGCTCGCGGCCCCAGACCCTGCGGATCATCCACCGAGGTTGGATGCCGCGCCAGCGATTTACGGATGATTCGGACTGCTGGAGCCGGGCATCGGTAGCTGGTCTGCACCCCGACCGGCATGCTCATCACATGAGCACTCGCGGACCCGAAGACCGGCGAGCGGGAATAGGACGCACCTTCGAGGGTGTCGCCGTCCGCATCGCCCAGCTCGTCCCGGCGATCGCCGCCGCGATCTGGCACAAGCACAGGACCGGCGCCCCCGTCCTGCGGTCGCCGACCGCATTCGATCACTGACCGCCGCGGAACCGCGTCTCGTGTTCAACCAGCGACATGGTCTCGTCGGGCACGGGCGTTCAGGGGCGGGCCGGCCACGCCGACACACGCCTCGTTCCCCTCGGGGTCGGCCAGCACCCGGTTCGACGGCGCATCGGCGTCGTTCACCAGGCGGCCACCGGCCGCGAGCGCTGCGGCTATCCGGGCCTCGGCCTGGTCGTACGGCACCCACACGTCGACGTGCACCCGGTTGCGCTGCGGGCGCGGCGCGTTCATCTGCTGAAAGTAGAACGGTGCCCCGCGGCGGCGCGGGTCGATCAGGTCCTCGCCGCTGTTCGCTCGTTCCTCGTAGCCGAGCAGAGCACGCCAGAACGCCACCACGTCGGGACCGGCGAGGGCATCGACGGTGACCTGGACGGTCTGCACGGCGGACGGGTCGGCCGGTATGTCCAGCGTGCGAGCCACCGCCGAGATCTGCCGGGCCAGCTCGACGTGCCGTTCGGTCAGCCCGTAGTAGTCGTCCGTGACCGTGATCAGCCGTACGATCACGCCTTCCTGCCTCACGTCGACGTCCGGGTGGTCATCCCCGACTCCCGGCATCTCGCTGATCGCCTGCACGAACCGGGCGCCGACCGCGAACGACCCGGTGCGGAAATACGTACACGCCCCCTCGCCCACGACGCGCCAGTCCTCCACGCCGACGGTTTCGTGGAACTGCTGGGGCCTGATGCGCTCGATCCTGCCTTCTACGTAGGTCATGCGCTCAACGTAGCGCGCAGGTCCGACAACCCAATCCCTTCCGACCATCCGGTACTTCGGGACCACTCGTCCAGGACGGGCAGGAGGACCAGCTGCCGGCAGGCGGACGGTGATCATCGTGCGGTACACCCGTGCGCCCACGATCAGCCGCCGACGGTGCAGAGGACCTGCGGGACCAACTCGCTGCCGCAGTTCCCGGCCGCCCACGGACGTCCTTACCGGGTTCGGCTGGACGGGGGGCTCCGGCCGAAATTCGACCGTGGAATGACAGCCATCGGCCCCGCGCACCCGATCGCATGAGCCCGTCGGCGGACCAGGCAGTCGCGGAACGTGTGGCTCCGAAGCACGGAGGCGTAGCCGCCAACGCTGCGTCGCGCGCCCGGGGCCACGGGCGTTCCGCCCGGTCCGGCACTCGGAGGCAGGGGCGCCGCCGTATGGCCGGCGTCCGAGGCGGGGTCCCGTATAAACAGCGTGCGAACTTTCAGGCCATCTTCCCGATCGGCGTTGACCCACCCATGGCCAACGCTTAGCGTCTGAATATCTTGGTTCTGATCTTGCACGCCGCGCAGGAGCCCGAGGGGAACACCGGCACTGCGTACGTTCGTTGCAGAACCACCAGAGGAACACCATTCACCGGGGGAAAACATGGCTGCCTCAGCCGCTCAGAACTTCGACGCGCCGGAACACGATTTACCCGGCCACGCATCCCTTCCCGACATGCTCCGGGAACGCGCCGGTGAACAGCCGGACAACACTGCGGTAGTGTGTGGCGATCAGCGCCTCACCTACCGGGAGCTCCTGCAGCGCAGCTCCGATCTCGCCGGTTACCTGCGGAATCTCGGCGTGGAACGGGATGACCGTGTCGGCCTCTTCCTGGATCCCTCACTCGACCTGATGGTCGGTGCATGGGGCATCCTGTTCTCCGGATCCGCTTATCTCCCGCTGTCACCGGAGTATCCGGAAGAGCGGCTGCGTTACATGCTCGAGGACGCCCGCGTCAATGTCGTCATCTCCCAGGAGCACCTCAGGGAGAAACTGGCCGAACTCGCCCCGAGGGAAACGAGAATCGTCACCCTGAACGAGGTCCGGGCCTTCATGGAATCCACTCCCGAGGGCTTACGGAATCCCGTACCCGGCCCCGGCCCGGACGATCTGGCCTATATCATCTACACCTCCGGCAGCACCGGAAAGCCGAAAGGCGTGATGATCGAGCATCGCAGTGTCGTCAACCAGATGCGCTGGCTGAGGGAGGTGTACGGCCTCGACCGGGAGAAGGTCGTCCTGCAGAAGACTCCGATGAGTTTCGACGCCGCCCAGTGGGAGATCCTCGCGCCCTGCTGCGGCAGCGAGGTCGTGATCGGCAAACCCGGTGTGTACCGGGATCCGGAAGGGCTGATCGAGGCCATCACCGAGCACGGGGTCACCACGCTGCAGTGCGTGCCGACCGTGCTGCAGGCGCTGGTGGACACGGAGGAACTGGACCGGTGCACCTCGCTCAGGCAGGTCTTCAGCGGGGGCGAGGCACTGTCGAGGGATCTGGCGGTCCGGGTGCTGGACACGCTCCCGGACTGCGACCTGATCAATCTGTACGGGCCGACCGAATGCACCATCAACGCCTCCGCTTTCACGGTGGACCGCGCCGGCGTCGGTGAGGGTCCCAACGCGGTGTCGATCGGCTCGCCCGTCCACAACACCCGGTACTACATACTCGACGAGAAGCTGTCGCCGGTGGCCGTCGGGGAGATCGGCGAGCTGTACATCGGCGGAGTGCAGCTGGCGCGGGGATACCTTCACCGCCCGGAGTTGACCGCGGAGCGGTTCATCGACCACCCGTCCGGGGCTGAGACCGGTGACAGCAGGCTGTACCGGACCGGGGACCTGGCCTACTGGAACGCCGACGGAACCGTGCAGTTCGCCGGCCGTGTCGACAATCAGGTGAAACTGCGGGGCTTCCGGGTCGAGCTGGACGAGATCAGGCTGGCGATCGAGACCCATGACTGGGTCAAGAACGCCGCGGTGATCGTCAAGGAGGACCGGCGCACCGGTTTCCAGAACCTCATCGCCTGCGTCGAGCTGAGTCCGAAGGAAGCGGCCCTGATGGACCAGGGCAACCACGGCGCCCACCACCAGTCGAAGGAGAACAAGCTCCAGGTCAGGGCCCAGCTGTCGAACGCGGGCTGCCGCACCGAGGCGGAGATCGCCGGCCGGACGGTGGTGGACCTCCCCGGCAAGGAGCTGACCCCGCAGCAGCGGCGACGTGTGTTCGCGCGCAAGACGTACCGCTTCTTCGAGGGCGGTGACGTCACCAGGGCCGACGTGCTCCGGCTCCTCGACCGCACGCGGACCCCCGACGCGCGGCCCCGCAACGTGTCAGAGCTCCCCCTTGCCGAACTCGGGGAGATCCTCCGGTACTTCGGACAGTGTCTCAGCGAGGAGCGGCTGCTGCCGAAGTACGGGTACGCTTCGCCGGGCTCGCTCTACGCGACGCAGACGTACCTGGAGTTGAGCGGGGTGGGTGGGCTGCGGCCTGGGCACTACTACTACCACCCCCTGCACCACCAGTTGGTGCTGATCCGGAAGACGCCGGATGCCGAGGCGGCGGAGGAGGCCCGGCTCACGTTCCATTTCGTGGGCAGGAAGCGGGCGATCGAGCCGGTCTACAGGAACAACATCCAGGAGGTCCTGCGTATCGAGGCCGGTCATATGGTGGGCCTTTTCGACGAGGTTCTCCCCTCGTACGGGCTGAGCATCAGGGAGCTGGAGCCCCGTCCTGCGGCGAAGGACGTCCTCGACTGCGCAGACGAGGACTACTACCTCGGCACGTTCGGGCTGGCCCCGTTCACGCAGCAGCAGGACGACGCACTGGACATCTATGTGCAGGCGCACCCGGGACGGATCGTCGACCTGCCCGCGGGCCAGTACCGGTACCGGGACGGCGAACTGGAGCGCATCTCCGACGAACTGGTCCGCAAGAAGGACGTCATCGCCATCAACCAGCGGGTCTACGAGCAGTCGAGCTTCGGGATCACGGTGCTGAGCCGGCGCGAGCGCGGCTGGCTGGGCTACGTCGATCTGGGCCGCAAGCTGCAGCGCCTGCAGATGAACGGCCTGGGCCTGGGCTTCATGTCCTCCGGCTACAGCTCCGAAACCGGTCATGACCTGCCCTCGGCGAAGCGGATCGCGGCCGTCCTGGAAGCCCGCGGCGACCGTACGGGGCCCTCCTACTTCTTCGTGGGCGGCCGGGTGAGCGCCGAGCAGCTGCACAGCGAGGGCATGAGGGAGGACACGATCCATATGCAGGGCCCGGCGGAGATGATCAAAGAGGACCTGGTCACCTTCCTGCCGGACTACATGGTGCCGAACCGGGTCGTCATCCTGGACCGGTTGCCTCTCACCGCCAACGGGAAGATCGACGTCAAGGCACTGGAGGCGTCGGACAGGACCGACATGGACGCCGCCGACCGCCCCTTCGTCCCGCCCCGCACGAGGACGGAGAAGCGGATCGGGGACATCTGGAAGACGCTGATGAAGCGTGAAGCCGTCTCGGTGCAGGACGACTTCTTCGCATCCGGCGGGAACTCGCTCATCGCGGTCGCCCTCATCAACAGGGTCAACAAGGCGTTCGGGAGCAGGCTCCCGCTCCAGGCTCTCTTCGATTCACCCACGGTCGAGAAGCTCGCGCGCCGGATCGACGGCGACGACGCGGGCACCACATCGCGGCTGATACCGCTGCGGGACTCGGGGACCGGACACCCCGTCTACTGCTGGCCCGGCCTGGGGGGCTACCCCATGAACCTGCGCCTGCTCGCCGGCAGGACGGGCGGGGAACGCCCCTTCTACGGCGTACAGGCGCACGGTATCAACCCGGGAGAGACGCCGTACCCCACCATCCGGGAGATGGCCGCCGAGGACATCAAGGCCATCCGACGTGTCCAGCCCACGGGCCCGTACACGCTCTGGGGCTACTCCTTCGGCGCCCGGGTGGCCTTCGAAGCGGCGCATCAGCTGGAGCAGGCCGGGGAGCGGGTGGAGAACCTGTTCCTGATCGCACCGGGGTCGCCGCGGGTCCGCGCCGACGACGCGGCGGTTCACGGCGACGAGCCGACGTACCGCAACAAGGCGTTCGTGACGATCCTCTTCTCGGTGTTCGGGGGCACGGTCAGCGGTCCGCTGCTGGAGGACTGCCTGCGGCAGGCCGAGGACGACGAGACCTTCGCGACGTTCATCAGCACGGCGTTCAGCGGCCTCGACCGCGAACTGGTGCTGAGGATCGTGCGCATCGTCCGGCAGACGTACGAGTTCACCTACACCTTCCGTGAACTGGCCGAGCACCGGATCGAGGCCCCGGTCACGATCTTCAAGGCACATGGCGACGACTACTCGTTCCTGGAGAACCGCAGCGGCTACTCCGCGCAGTCGCCGACGGTCGTCACCCTCCAGGCGGACCACTACAGCATGCTGCGCGATCCCGACATCGACGAGCTCGCCCAGACGATCCATCGCCGGCTGCGAGGTCGGCAGCCGCAGGCACAGGGCCAGGAAAGAAAGAAAGAGTTCACCTTGCCGCACGTCAATATCAAGCACTTCCCCGTCGCACTCAGCGAGGAACAGGAGTCCGAGCTGGTCGCCGCGGTGGCCAAGGCGGTGCAGTCGGCGTTCCAGTGCGACGAGAGCGTCATATCGATCGCGCTCGAACCCGTCGATCAGGACGCCTGGAACGAGCAGGTCTCCGTCCCCGAGCTGGTGGACCGAAAGGAACTGCTGCGCAAGACGCCCAACTACTGACCCCACCGCATCGACGTACGACAACGAGGATCGGAGACGCATGACGACGCGCCGTCACCCCGGCGACATTCCCCTGGTGTTCAGCGAGGAGGTCTCGGAGGCACTCCACTCCGGGGCACCGGTCGTGGCACTGGAGTCCAATGTCATCACCCACGGCCTTCCCTACCCTGACAACGCTGCCACCGCCCGGAAGGTGGAGGCGGCTGTCCGCGCAGGCGGCGCGGTCCCGGCCACGATCGGCATCGAGGACGGCCGCATCCTCGTCGGGATGACGGACGCGGACGTCGAGCGCTTCGCGTCGACACCCGGCATCCCCAAGGTCAGCAGCAGGGACATGCCCGTCGTGCTGGCCCGGGGCGGCATGGGCGCCACGACCGTGGCCTCCTCGGTGGTCGCGGCGGAGCTGGCGGGCATCCCGTTCTTCGCCTCCGCCGGTATCGGCGGAGTGCACCGTGGTGCGGAGACCACCATGGACGTCTCCTCGGACCTCATCCAGTTCACCCGGTCCAGGGTGGCAGTGGTCTGCGCCGGCGCGAAGAGCATCCTCGACCTCGGCCTGACCATGGAGTTCCTGGAGACGCACTGTGTGCCCGTGGTCTCCTACCGGTTCGACGACTTCCCGGCCTTCTACTGCCGCACCAGTGGCATCCGCAGCCCGCACCGGCTGGACGACGAGACGTTGATCGCCCGGGCCATCGAATCCCACTGGGCGCTCGGCAACCACGGCTCCTTCCTGGTCGCCACGCCGATCAAGGAAGAGGACGCGATCGACAGCCGGGAGGTCGACGCGGCGATCGCCGACGCGACGGTCGCCGCCGAACGCGACGGTGTCCGGGGCAACGGCCTCACCAAGTACCTGATGCGCGCCGTCGACAGGGTGACCGAGGGCCGCTCCGCCAAGGCGAACATGTCCGTCCTCATCAGCACGGCCGAACTGGCGGGACGGCTCGCCGTGGCCCACGCCCGGCTCCGCTCCGAGGGCCTGCCGACCGGTACGCCGGCGCCGGAAGGAGTGCGATGACCGCCGTAGCCGTCTTCGACCTCGACGGAACGCTCATCGACACGCCGCGTGGGATCGTGGACACCTTCACGGCGGCCTTCGCCGCCATGGGCCTCGACACCCCGGACCCGACGGAGGTCCGTGCGACCATCGGGCTCCCCCTGGAGCAGGCGTTCGGCAAGCTCATGGGGGTCGCACCCGACGACGAGAGGGTGGCCCAAGGGATCCGGCAGTACCAGAGTCAGTTCCGCGACATCGTGCTGCCGAGGGCGGTGGAGCTGCTCTTCCCCGGCGTCGCGGACGGCCTCTCGGCCCTGCGTGACCGGGGGCTGGCCCTCGCCGTGGCGACGAGCAAGTTCTACGCCAGCGCGGACGCGTTGCTCACGGCGGCGGCGCTGCGGGACATGTTCGACGTCGTGGTGGGCGCCGACCAGGTCACCCATCCCAAGCCCCACCCTGAGTCGGGGCAGAAGGTCCTGCGCGAGCTGGGGATCCCGGCCGAGCGTGCCGTGATGGTCGGCGACACCACCCACGACCTGCTGATGGCGAGGGCCTGCGGCATGCGGTCGATCGGCGTGACGTACGGGGTGCACAGTGTGCGCGAACTGCGGACGGCCGACCCCACATGGCTGGCGGACACCTTCGGTGACGTCATGGCGTGCCTCGCAGACGCACCGGCACAGGGCTGACGGGTGGTCACCGTGTTCGGACGTTCGACCGACTGGCTGCTGGGCATCGCGGGAGGCGCGCTCCTCGCGCTGATGATCCACTACAACAGCCTTCTGGCGGAGCACACGACCCCCGCCTTCGCGTCGTGGGTGGCCCACGGGCTCGGCGCGGTGGTGGCCCTGCTGCTCGTGGTACTGATGACCTCTCGGTTCGTCCGCCGGGGGCGAACCGGCGAGGAGCAGGAGCGGGCGAAGGTGCCCCTCTGGTTCTATCTGGGCGGGATCCCCGGCGCGTTCACGGTCATACTGGCCGCGATCACCGTGAACGGAAGCCTGTCGCTGTCCGGCACGATCGCCCTCATGCTCATGGGCCAGATCGTCTTCGGATCCGTCTCGGACCACTTCGGGCTGTTCGGCACCCCGAAACGGCGCCTCGTGGCCATGGATGCCGTCGTGGCGCTCTGTGTCCTCACCGGGAGTGCTCTGATCATCTTCGGCGGGGCGTGATCGTGGTCCTCTACGTGTTCCTCGCCTTTCTCAACGGCGCGGTCATCGGAACCAGCCGTGCGATCAACGGGAGGCTCAGTACGACGATCGGTCCATTCCGGGCATCCCTGTGGAACCACGTCGTCGGGTTCGCCTTCCTCACCGTGATGCTCGCCGTCCTGGGCCAGTGGGAGTTCCGCGCCTCCCCGCCGGCCGCTTATCTGGGCGGTTTCTTCGGTGCGTTGTTCGTGGCCGTCAACAGCTACGTGTTCCCCCGGCTCGGCGCGATGAACGCCGCTCTGCTGGTGATCAGCGGTCAGATGATCTCCGCTGTCCTCATCGACTGGCAGAGCAAGGGCATGACCCCCACCGGACTGCGGTGCCTCGGGGTGGTCGTCGTCCTGCTCGGCGTCTACCTGTCCAGGTTGTCACAGCTACAGCGCGAGAAGGAAAGAGTGCAGTGAAGAATTCACCGGTGATCAAGCAGCTGCTGGACGACCGGAGTCACCACATCGAGTTCAACGGTCACCTCAGCAATCACTCCAAGCACGCAGTGGTCGCACTGGCTCTCCTCGGGGCGTCCGAGGAACGCATCAAGGAGTACTACGACAACTATGCGAAGCTGACGACGTACGGCTACGGCCTGGAACCGCCCAGGCCGTCCCAGTACGTCATCACGGAGGAGAACTGGAAGGAGTACTTCGGCCGGCGCACCAGCTTCTCGTCCTACTGCGAGTTCTTCGACCGCAAGGAGCGGGAATTCGGGATGGAGGAGGTGCTGCGGCGCTACGTGCCGGCACTCCTGCCCGGCTGGGTGGGCGCCTTCACGCACGCCACCATTCACCTGGGATGGGCGCTGGAGATAGGCAGCCGGTGGATGGCCATCGAGGGCCTCGCGTACATGGCGTTCTCGTACGTGTCCTGCCATCCGCACCGGGCGTCCTCCTCGGAAGCCGGTGCGTCGGCCGTGGACTCCCTGCTGCGTGTCGCCGGCGCCTGGGACGGCGACCGCGAGCAGCTCACCCAGTGGGCGCAGGACATCGGTACCGTCCCCGCATCGGGTGCGCTTCCGGACGGCATTCACCCCGAACTGGCCCGGTCCGGTCTGCAGTACCGCAACGCCAGGATGCTGGCGGAGGGCCATCCGCTGATCTACGACACGCCCTCCTGGATCGACGACCAGGACGTTCCCACGAGCTGGGAGCAGCTGTACTACGCGGTGACGCTGCTGTACCTCTCCCGCCCGGGAGACTTCGTGCTGCTGCATCTGATCACCTCCCTGCACGCCATGGAACAGATCGCCGCACGGCTTCCCGAGGACCTGCACCGGTACGTCATCACCTGTTACTGGACGGGGATGCTCGGCGTGGTCTTCGCCCTCGCCGACTTCCCGAAGCCGGCGAAGCTGGCGGCCCTTCATTCCGCGTTCGAGGACGCGGTCGACGCGGGCGGCAGCGAGACATGGCGTCCGGACTGGGAGCTGACCGTTGCCCGCTCCTTCGAGGAGGAGGAAGAGCACAATCCCAAGCTCGTCCACGTCATGCGAAGGATGTGGGAGCGGACGGGAGGCCGGTCCGTCTACCGGGCCGCCGCCGCCCAGTTCACGGCCACGCCTGCACTGCCCCCGTCCTTCGAAGAACCGCCCACCGAGTGACCGAGAGCATTGGGAGACCGGAAATCCATGCCGAGCACGACATCACCGTCCATTGAGGAGTACCTCGGCAGCACCGTCCATCTGCTGCCCCAGACCGACTACCTGCGGTCTTTGCACACCGTCATCCGGGACCGGAACGCGCGGCGCGACGACTTCGTCCTCACGTCGGAACGGATCATCCGGATGCTGATCGAAGCCGGCCTCGATCTTCTGCCGTGGGAGAAGTGCGAGGTCACCACGCCGGTCGGGGCGACCTACGAGGGCCTGCGTCTTCCCTCGCGCGTCTGCGGGGTGTCCGTGGTGCGCGCCGGGGAGAGCATGGAGGGTCCGCTGCGTGCCCTCTGCCCGTCCATACGCATCGGCAAGATACTCATGCAGCGTGACAGGAAGACGAAGCTCCCGCGCCTTTACTACACATCGCTTCCGAGCGACATCGCCGGGAGCCATGTGCTGCTCCTCGAGCCCATGCTGGCCACCGGCGGAACCGCGCTCGCCACGATCCAGCTCCTGCTGGACAAGGGCGTCGCGGAGGAGAACATCGTCTTCATCAACCTGATCACCGTGCCGGAGGGCATCAGCGCGGTCGCCCGGCGGTATCCGAAGGTGCGGATCGTCACCTCCTCCATCGAGGAGAGGCTCAACGAGAACGCCTACATGATTCCCGGCATCGGCGACTTCGGCGACCGCTTCTTCGGCACGGACCTATGACCGGGGTGATCGACAAGGTGGCGTGGATCCGGCTGGAGGACAGCCGGATCCTCGTCGTCCGGTCCCGTGGCAAGGACACGTACTACCTGCCCGGGGGCAAGCCGGAGCCCGGTGAGAGCCTGCACGAGACGCTGATCCGGGAGGTCCGGGAGGAGCTGGGCGTGGAGCTGCTTCCCGGAAGCATCGCCCCGGCGGTCACCGTCGAGGCCCCGGCCCACGGCGCGCCGCCGGGAACCCTCGTCCGTCTCGCCTGCCACACCGCCGACTACCGGGGCGTGCCGGCACCGCACAGCGAGATCGCCGAGATCGCCTGGCTCACCCATGGCGACCGCCACCGGGTGAGCCAGGCCGCCCGCATCGTCCTGGACCGGCTCGCCGCGGCCGGTCGACTGCGCGACAGCTGACGGCCCGAGGGCACCAACGAGGCCGATCCTGCATCGCCTTCGGTGACGCGGTCACCGGCCGCACCTTCCTTGCGGTGATCGGCACCATGGCGCTCGCGGCCGGCTTCGGTCTCCTGGTGGTGAGGATGGGCATGCACGAGAGCGCACGCCCGCTTCAGCTCTCCGTCGGCGTGAGCTTCCTCGGCGAGTCCCTCGTGGCCGGCCGTCGCGGCATGGTTTCGGGGATCCACTTCGCCGCGGCTCGTGAACGCCGACCCATCGCCATACGGTGGCGCTCCGGCCGGCGTAGGGCCTTGAGGCTCACCTGCTGGGCACACGGGCGCACGCCGATGCCGGTCCGTCATGTGCGGGCACGATGGACCCCGCCTCTCGGTAGCCGGCGGTCCAAGGGCCGCGAAGGCGTCGCTCAGCGGCCGGCACGTCACACAGGTCGTGCACGGCGGCTGCGCGGCTGCGCCGGGTGGGGAACGATCGGTACAGGTCCGGTGCGCGTCGGTGGACGAGCAAGCTGGTGGATGTCGCGGGGCCCCGCACCCTGCCGCCGGAGCCCGACCGGCCGAAGGGGCGGCAGGCGGGACGGGATCGCTGCGCCCGGCGTTCCCGCAGGTCGGGATGACCGACGAGCCGTTGAGGTCAGTACCGTCCGGAATTTCCCATACATTGGGTTTTAGGTCGTTTCGACGTTCGGTTTCCGGCGGCGTACCGCCGTCGGGTGTGTCAGGAAGATCGGATGAAGGGCAATCCGGGGCGCGCTGTCGTCACCGTTGCAGCCGTGTCCGTATTCGCCGGACTCGCCGGCTGCGGGGCGGTCGGCGAGACGGGCGAGGACGCGCAGGGGAAGCAGTCCGGCGGGTTCACGATCGGGCTGCTGCTCCCCGACACGCACACCGCACGCTGGGCCACCGCGGACAAGCCCCTGATCGTGAAGAAGGTCAAGGAGCTGTGCCCGGACTGCACGGTGACCCACGCGTACGCCTCCGCGGACGTGGCCACCCAGCAGCAGCAGGTCGAATCCATGATCGCGAACGGTGCCAAGGTCCTGATCCTCGATCCCGTCGACGACAAGGCGCTCCGTTCCTCGATCACCAGGGCCCGCGACGCGCACGTTCCGGTGGTCTCCTACGACCGCCTCGCCGAGGGCCCCATCTCCGCCTACTCCAGCTACGACTCGGAGGAGATCGGACGGATCCAGGCGAAGGAGCTGCTCAAGGCGATGGGCCCCAAGGCGGACGGCGGGCAGATCGTGATGATGAACGGTGACCCCACCGACCCGAACACCCGCGACCTGGTGAAGGGCGCACTGTCCGAGCTCGAGGGCAAGGTGAGGATCGGAAGGTCGTACTACACCGCCGGGTGGATCCCGGAGAACGCGTACCGGAACATGTCCGCCGCCATCGCCGAGCTGGGCGCGGACAACATCGACGGCGTCCTGTCGGCCAACGACGGACTCGCGGGCGGCGTGGTCACCGCCCTCAAGGCCGCCGGCATCAAGCCGCCGCCCCCCGTCACCGGTCAGGACGCCGATCTTGCCGCGATCCACCGGATCGTCAAGGGCGAGCAGTACGTCAGCGTCTACAAGTCCTTCGAAGCGGAGGCCGCCGCCGCCGCCGAGATGGCCGTCGCCCTGGGCCGCGGCGAGGATCTGGACGGTATCGCCACGGACCGTGTCAGCAACAACACCAGCAGGAAGATCCCGGCCGTCCTCGGCCCTCTCGTCCCCGTGACGGTCGGCACGATCAAGGACACGGTCGTGAAGGACGGCCTCTACACGATCGACCAGATCTGCACCCCTTCGGTCGCGGCCGCCTGCCGGAAGGCCGGACTCACCGGATAGGCCGACGGATGCCGCACGGCGCACGGCATCCCCCGTCGGCTCCCCGCCGGCGGACGGGGACGGAGAGGAGGTGGTTCACGTGCCGGCCCCACCCCTGCTGGCCCTGCGCGGAATCAGCAAGCGATTCGGTGCCGTCCGGGCACTCACCGACGTCGAGCTGGAGATCCACGCGGGGGAGGTCGTGGCCCTGGTGGGCGACAACGGCGCGGGCAAGTCCACCCTCGTCAAGGTGATCACCGGTGTCGCCCCGGCCGACGGGGGTGCCATCAAGTGGGACGGCCGCATCGTCCGGATCGCACGGCCCCGCGACGCCCAGGGCCTCGGCATCGCCAGCGTCTTCCAGGACCTCGCGCTGTGCGAGACCCTCGATGTCGTCGGCAACCTCTTCCTCGGCCACGAGATCGGCCGGACCGGAATCCTGGACGAGGTCTCCATGGAGCGCCGGGCCCTGGAACTGGACCTGCTGGACGCCCTGTCCATCCGCATCCCCAGCGTCCGCGTCCCCGTCGCCTCCCTCTCCGCGGGCCAGCGCCAGACGATCGCCATCGCGCGGGCCCTCCTCAACGAGCCCAGGCTGCTCGTCCTCGACGAACCGACCGCCGCGCTGGGCGTCAGGCAGACCACGCACCTCCTCGACTTGATCGACCGGCTACGGGAACGCGGCGTCGGCGTCCTCCTGGTCAGCCACAACCTCGGTGACGTCAAGGCCGTCGCGGACCAGGTCGCGGTGCTGCACCTCGGCCGCAACAACGGCTTCTTCAGTGTGCCGACCACGTCCCAGGAGCAGATCGTCTCCTCCATCACCGGTGCCACCGACAACGCCGTCACCCATCGTGCGAACCGGGCGTGGAAGGGAGCGACGTGAAGAGGACGCGAACGCCCGAGAGCCCTGGTGCCACCGGGGCGGGCGGCGACTCGGCCCGCCCGGCGCCGACCGCCTTCGACCGGCACCGCAGGGAAGTCGTGGAGGGCTTCCGGAACTACGCCGGCGACTACGCCGACAAGCTGCGCAGCGGTGAGCTCGGAGCCCTTCCGGGAATCGTCGCGGTCGTCCTCATCTGGACGATCTTCCAGAGCCTCCACCCGCAGTTCCTCTCCCCCCGCAACCTGTCCAACCTCAGCGTGGACATCGTCGGCACAGGCATGATCGCCCTCGGGATCGCCTTCGTGCTGCTGCTCGGCCAGATGGACCTGTCGGTCGCCTCGGTCAGCGGGCTCACCGCTGCGGTGTTCGCCGTGCTGAACGTGAAGAACGGCCTGCCGGAGTGGCTGGCGGTCGTCGCCGCGATGCTCGTCGGCGCGGCGATCGGAGCCGTCCAGGGGTTCTTCTCGGCCAGGATCGGCATGCCGGCGTTCGTCGTCACCCTCGCGGGACTGCTGGCCTGGAACGGCCTGATGCTGTACTTCCTCGGCGCGAGCGGCACCATCAACCTCCATGAGGGAGGGCTGGTCCACGCGCTGACCAGCTACTACATCCGCGACCCGGCGGTCGCCTACTGGCTGGCGGCATTCGGCGTGGCCGTGTTCTTCGTCGCGTCCTACCGGGACACCCGCCGCCGCAGGGCCGCCGGTGTGCGGTCCCGGCCGCTCAGCATCATCGCCGTGCGCACCGGTGCGGTCGCGGCGGTCGCCTTCTCCGCCGCATATGTGCTGAACCGGTTCGAGGGCCTGCCGCTGGCACTGCTGATCTTCCTGTGCTTCGTGGTCGTCCTCGACTTCCTCCTCCGCCGTACGTTCTACGGCCGGCGGATCTTCTCCATCGGCGGCGGCTCCGAGGCCGCCCGGCGTGCCGGCATCAACGTGGTGTGGCTGCGGGTCTCGGCGTTCATGATGTCCGGGACCCTCGCGGCGATCGGCGGGCTCTTCCTGGCCTCGCGCGTCGCGGCCGTGGGCCAGACCTCGGGCTCCGTCATCCTGTTGATCAACGCGGTCGCGGCGGCGGTCATCGGCGGTATCAGCCTGTTCGGCGGCCGCGGCACCACGTGGTCCGTGCTCCTCGGCATGCTGGTCATCCAGTCGATCGCGTCGGGCATGGTCCTCCTGGGCATTCCGACACCGCTGCAGTCCGTGATCACCGGTGGGGTGCTGCTCGCCGCCGTGGCTCTCGACTCGCTGTCGCGCCTCTCGCAGAAGGCGCACGGCCGGGCGTGACCCCGGCTGCCGCGCGGGCGACTCCGGCACGCCGGCGCACACGGCCGACGCACGGCCGAACTGGGAGACACGTGCGGACGAGGGACGTGCGGGACGAGAGGAGGCGTGGGACGAGAGGAGGCGTGGTCCGCCGCCGCGGCCTACCGTCGGGTCATGAGCGAGATCATCGTCGTGCAGGAGTTCGACAGGCCGAGGGCGACGGCCGAGAGCCGGCACCTCCGCCGGGTCCACGCCGCGCCAGCCGCCCCGGGCAACCCTGCCGTCCCGGGGCCACGGACCATCTGCGGCAAGGACACCTTCGCCATGGAGGCGACGACGTGGAGGCCTTCCGACCATCCCAGCGGATCGTGGTACGACCCGGAGCACGCTGACCACGTCTGCCCGGACTGCGATCTCGCCATGGAAATCTGACCGGGCCGCACCACGATCGTCACCCGACAGGCCGATCCGTGCGCACGTCGGGGGCTCAGCCGCCCGAGCGCCATGGGTGGAGCCGCCCGAGCGACGGCTCCCCGGGTCAGTGGCCGAAGGCGACGACTCCGTAGCCCTCCCGCGCCCCCGCCTGGCGCATCCAGTCGACGCAGGATTCGACGGCCTCCAGCACGTCGGGGTCGAGCGCGTCGCGCTGCTCCTGCGTACTGGCCTCCCACTGCGCGAGACCCTCGGCGCACTGCTCCGGGCTCCACTCGCCGTACCCGGGGAACTCCTCCGGGCGCGGCAG
The DNA here is from genome assembly GCF_055573115.1 of Streptomyces sp. NPDC030222. Taxonomy (NCBI): domain Bacteria; kingdom Bacillati; phylum Actinomycetota; class Actinomycetes; order Kitasatosporales; family Streptomycetaceae; genus Streptomyces; species Streptomyces sp. NPDC030222. The sequence goes on along the minus strand of NZ_JBVICA010000003.1, from coordinate 384,636 downwards.
CGGATCCGGCACCGATCCGTACATGAAGTCGGTGACCGCGACGGCCGTGATGCCGAGCTCGCGCAGCCCCTCGTCGACCCGCTCCAGCCAGCCGTGCCGGAACGGCGAGAAGTGGTTGTTGAACAGCCACCGGCCGTGGAACTCGCAGATCATCTTGTATGCATAGCCGTACTGGAAGCCGTGCGCGGCGTCGAACGGCCCCCCGTCTATCACCGCGCGCAGCGCCTCGTAGCGGGTGGGCGCGCCGTCCTCGATCCGGTCGGCGAACCAGTCGTCGTCATGGGCGAGCTGCTGCTTGAAGCGGCCGCCGATCATCCGGCGCAGCTTCTCGTCGCCGGACGAGACGGCACCGTGGACCTTGCTGATGTCGACGAGGAAGGGGCTCAGTGCGTAACTCATGATCGACAGCTTAGAAGAGGCCACTGACATCGCCGGTGGTACGGGTGTCGAGCCCGCGTCATGAAGCGAACCGTCCTCGGCGCGGTCCCGGCGTCACCCGACGTGGACATGGGGACGGCGGTCGCGGTCCGGTCCGGCCTCGCGGATGACCTCGCGGGTTACGGGTGCCACCTCTCCCTGGCCGAAGAGGCAGAACCTCAGGAAGTTGGCGAAGGGGGCTGCCCTCGGTCCACTCGAAATAGATGTGGGGCCGCTGCCCGCTGACGTCGCGGATGTGGAGCAGCAGCGCGGCCGGCGCGTTGGGAATGCTGGAGCTCTCCAGGGTCAGCACGCGGTAGCGGTCGTGCATCACCTCTCCCCTGACCGGCAGCCCGTGCTCGAACTCGGACGGGTCCTTGACCGTGACCTCGACGAACATGACGTCGTCGCCGGGCGGGATGTCGATGTCCGCGCGTATCTGCTCGGTCTTCTCGCGGTACTCGGTCCGGTCCCGCCGGTCGGGCTCGTTCGTGATGAACCGGATCGTGCGGTGAGCGGCGTCGTTCACGAACCGCCGCGCCAAGTCGTCCGGTTCCACGTCGGTGACCCGGAGTCCGAAGACGCGGGCGAGGCGCGACAGCAGCGAGAGCACCATGGTCCCGGCGATGAAACAGGCACCGATCCTCAGGCCAGTTCCCTGCCGTCTCCCGGCCGGTCCGGCCGGGAGACGGCCACGCCGACCGGGCGAGGAACGCCGTCAGCCGCCAGCCCTCAGGAGGAGCCGGTCCGTGACGTGGGGGACCCCGCCGGTGTGTAGTTCGCCTGCTGCCGACGGAACGACCGACCGAGGTGGTGCTGCAGCCGTGCGTGGCGGAACTGGTACACCGCACCGGCCCGGCGCAGCACGCCTCGGCGGTACGCATCGTCCAGGAAGGCGCCCGTGTTCCAGGGCAGCCTGCCGGTGAGCGGCAGTACGACGCGGGAAAGGATCACCCATTGTCCCCAGGCGGTGAAACAGAGCCCGTAGGAGAAGGCACCACCGAGCCCTCCCACGGCCCCGATGACGAACCCGTCCAGCAGGGGCCAGTTCATCGGCCCGAGGTGTCCGCTGAGCAGGTCGACGACCAGGCGTCCCCCGAGGCCGATCGCCAGGGTGAGCGTGGGCACCATGACGAGCATCCGTCGGCACACCGTCGCACGGTTCGAGGACAGCAGGCCGACCGGGGTGGCCGCGGAGTGGACGTCCAGCGGCGCTTCGAATGCGGCCATGAACCCGAAGACCAGTCCGGCGGACGGGCCGAAGGTCAGCCCGTAGGCCAGCATGTTGACGAGCGTGCTCTCGATCACCTCGGGTGTGGCGAGCGGGCGGCCGTAGTACAGCGCGCGCTCGACGGCGAAGGCGCACGCACACCCGCATCCGATGACGAACCCGCCGGGAAGGGCCGTCGCGAAACGGCGGGTGAACGTGCGGACCGGCCTGCGCCCGCTGCGGCCCGGTCCGCTGTGCAGCTTCAGGCGCACATGGGTCGGTGCGAAGACGCCGTCGCCGAACGTGAGCATCAGCCCGTAGACGAATCCGAACCCGAGGCTGCCGGCCAGCCCCATCATGGCTCCCTGCACCACGACCTCGTCGAGTGTGATCGAGTTGGTGAGCAGTGCGACGATCCAGGTGGCCACGGCGATGCAGAGCCCGGATGCCAGCACGACGGCCATGATGCGCGTCGAGCGTCGCAGCGAGTCGCCGATCTGCCACCAGGCCAGGTCCTGCCGGTCCCGGTCGAGCCTCACCATGTGGTGGGCGAGGTAGCCGAGCCAGCGCTGGGCGCGCTCCGGGTCCCAGTTCCGGTGCCGTCGCGGGGAACCGCCGGCGCTCCGCTCGGGGGCGCGAGGCCGGTAGATCGTGGGCACGAAGCCCGCCAGCAGGTGCTCCTCCAAGGAGTGCTCGGTGGGGAATCGCGTGCCGTCCAGCAGCTCGCGCGGATCCCGGTCCGGCGCTTCGCTGTACATCGTGCGCGCCAGGACGACCATCAAGGGGGTGCTCAGAACCCTGGTGAGGTTCGCACTCGCCCGGGACTTCCGGGACGGGAGCTCCTGCAGGAGGGAGTCCCACACCGCCGGGGTCCCGTCGTGGCCGTCGCCGTGTGCGGCGGGCCGGGCGGTCCGGGGCAGATAGGCGATGACGTCGTCGAGTGTGAGGTCGGTGAGTTCGATGCCGGCGGCCCAGACCAGTGGTGCGCCTTCCGCCTTCACCGCTTCGGCGTACTCGTCACGCCGACTGGTCAGAACGAGCGGCAACGAGGTCGCGTTGAGCGCTTCGAGCGCCTCCCGGCGCAGGTTCTCGGCGATCTCGTCGAACCCGTCGAGGACGGGGAGTACGAGGTCGGCGTCGACCAGCGCGGCGGCCAGGGTCGACCCTCCGGGGGTCCTGCGGGCCAGATGGGGATGGTCACGCAGCAGTCGGTCGATCAGCCAGTCCCGTAGCGCGATGGTTCTCGGGTCCCACGATCCGACACTGAAGATCACGGGCACCTTGGCGGAAAGGCCGGGAGCCTCGAGGAAATCCAGGACGAGTCTGATCGTCAGGATCGATTTGCCCGAGCCTGCCCTTCCCAGAATCACCAGCCGCCCGGACGGGATCGCGCGGTAGAGCTCGGCCACACTCCGTAAGTCGCCGCTCAGGTCCATCCGTCGCGAGCTGGCTCCTGGCGGAAGGCGCTGAATGTTCTCCGAATGGTCGGTCAGGTGAGCGGGTGCCTGCTGCCACCGCACCGGTAGTGGAAAAGGGTCGTGGACCCGGCGCTGTTCCTCCTCTCGCCGCCAACGGCGCTTGATCTCGCTCGCCAACTCGCCAGCGGCGGTGGCGAGCACACCGCTCACCGGGGACGGAAGGGAAGCGGAACTCGGGGGCGGTGTGGAAGGTCTGCTGTCGGATTTCCGTGGTTCCACATCGGGGTGCGGCGTTTCCGTGTTTTCCCGTGGGGGTTCCGGAACGGACGTGGCGGGCGTTTTGGCGAGCATGGCCGCCAGCCGCCGGCGGTCCCCGGATCCTGGTTCCAGGGCGTCGGCGAGCAGGTTCACCGTGCCCAGCCGGTGGTCGGTGGTCCTTCCCGTTTCCAGCCGACGGATGGTACGCACACTCACCCCGGACCGTTCCGCCAGCTGTTCCTGCGTCAGCCCCGCTTGGGTCCGCAGTCGGCGCAACAGTGCGCCGAGCCGATCCGTCACTTTCGGTGCCCCTCCACTCGCGAGCGCGGACGGCGGCGAGTCTAACGTGACGACCGGTCATAGATGGCCGGTGCCTTGACCTGTTCCCTGAGCTGCGCGAACCCGAGCATCGGTGGTGCCTCGTCGGCGTGCCGACCGAGGTGGGCATGCTCCGCGCCGGCTTCGCAGGGGCACGCCCGATCCGGACGCTCCCCATGACCACCACGATCCGGACGCTCCCCATGAACCACTCGCACACGAGATACGAGGAATTGCCATGGCATATCGCTATTGGTGCGGCGAATGCGGTTTCCGGACGCCGTGGCTCAGTGAGTCCCAGGTCGAGGCGCAGCAGATCGAGCACTACGACAGGAGGCACCCCGGAATCGGCCCCGGCGGGCACGTGGAAGTGAATCGCAAGAATCCGAACGGAGGCCTCGGTTGTCTTCAGGTGGCGGGAATCCTGATCCTGCTGCTGGTCCTCGCGGCCACATTCCGTCGCTAGAGACGGACGTCGGGGCATCGCCCCTCTCGCTCGGCCCGGCTCACGGCCCGAAGCATTTCGATCCATCCAACGGAAAGGAACACGCATGCGCAGACAACGAATTACCGGCCTGTTCGCCGCAGTCCTGGGGTTTCTGCTGACCCTGACCTGCGTGACGAGCGCTGCCGCCGCCGGGACCGAGGCGCGGTCGGGATCCGGGAAGCGCGTCTTCAACGCCATGCAGATCGTCTTCAGCCCGGACACGCCCAACGCCTTCTGCACGATCGGGGCGGTCGGCTCCGACAAGTACGGGCGGAGGATCGCCGTCTCGGCGGGGCACTGCCTGCGCGACAAGAGGTACGCGGACCGTGACATCCCGGAGAACATCCAGCCCGTCTACGACCGGAGCGACACCGGGTTCGGCCCCATCGGGTACGTGCGGTACTTCAAGGATCCCGAGGGTTCGACGGTGGGGCACGCCACCAAGGACTACATGATCATCGAGCTGGTGCCGACGGTCACCCTCTCGTCACAGGGTCCGTACCTGAAGCAGACGGGCGAGCTGGAGGTGGCCGGCGGGCAGCCCAGCCCCCATGCCCCCAACCCGCCGCTGAACAACGAACGTCTTCTCGGCGCCGCCCTGTTCGAGAGCAACGAACTGGTGGTGTCCGGCCAGCTCGGGGTCTTCTACGGGCGCGTCACCAACAACTCCCTGGGCATCTACCAGTCCTGGGCCGCGCACAAGGGCGGCGACTCGGGTGGTCCGGCGATCTGGCACGTGCCCGGCAGCGCCTACCCCTCGGACCGGAACAACTTCCAGGCATCCGGCCCCTGGGCGGGCATCACCAAGGCCATCGTCGCGGGCGTGCCCCCGTTCGTCTACACGAGCTCCGCGAACATCCTCGCCGACCTGCGCGCCCGGGACGCCGCGGATCCCAGTGTCTACGGCGCGGGATTCCGCGTCACCGACAACCCGTAGGCACCGACGATGCGCCGGCAGGCGACACGAGCAGGCAAGGCCGACAACCCAAGTGATCATCCCTCGCTCCAAGGAGAACCTCCCATGCGACAACTGCTGTCCCGCGCTCGGGCCCGCGCCACGAAGCGCGCCGGAGCAGCCGCCGCGGTGGCCGTGGCGGTACTGACCCTGTCCCCCGCTCAGCTCGCACATGCCGAAAGGCCCGACATCCCGCGTCTCACCGACGGCCACGGCCTGACCCAGGTCGCCGATGCCACCGAGGTGCACACCAGCACCGACTTCACCATCACCGTGACCACCGCGCAGCTGTCCGGCCGGCACAAGATCCGCATCCTGCTGCCCGCCGACTACCAGAAGAATCCCGGCAAACGGTGGCCCGTGGCGTACTTCCTGCACGGCGGGGGCGGCACTCCGGACGATGCCGCCGCGGCCCCCGCACTGCACTCGGACTCGATGATCACCGTGGTGCCGGACGGCGGCCTGAAGGGCTGGTACGCCGACTGGGTCATGCAGAAGACCGCCATGGGCGCGGCCAACTGGGAGACCTTCCACCTCCAGCAGGTCGTCCCGTTCATCGACGCCAACCTGCGGACCATCGCCGACAAGGAGCACAGGGCCGTCGTCGGCCTCTCGATGGGCGGCTCCGGAGCCCTGCACTATGCCGAGGCGCGCCCCGACCTGTTCGGCCACGCCGCCTCGCTGTCGGGCGGCATCGACTTCGGCATGGCGGAGATCCGCGCGGCCGTTCTCGCCACGGAACTGAACCTCACCGGCGCGTGGTGCGCGGTGAGCACGTCCACCCCGGCCGGCACCGGCCGGTGCACCGGCTACGGCCCCGTCGTCGACAGCGACGCGATCTTCGGCTCGCCTTACCCGATCCTCAACGCGGATCGCGTCTGGAAGGCGGTCGACCCGGCCGCGCCCGCCAACCTGGCCGCGCTCCGGGGAACCGACGTCACGCTCTACACCGGCGGCCGGGGCCCCATCGATCACTTCACCCGGATCGCCGCCAAGACGGTCAAGGCACGCCTGGACGGTCTCGGACTGCCGAGCCGCCTCGTCGACTACGGCGACGGCTCCAGCCTGGCCCCCACCTGCGACGGCGGCCACAACTACGGCTGTTGGGCCCCCGCACTGGCCGACTACGTCCCCCGGCTCGAAACCGCATTCGCCTCAGCCGGCCGAAACGCCTAGCCGCACCGGCCTGGGCCACACCACCTCGTACCCCTACCCCGCACATCCCGAGGAGCGACCACTCCGCCGCGCCCGCACGCCCCTTCGCCCGACAGGCGAAGGGGCGTTGCCCGCCCTCACCGGTCAGCCGGGCCCGCTCGGCCTCCGCTTCGGCGGCGGCGATCGCGGCCCTCCGCTCGGCCTCGGCCTGTTTGACCCGGGCGATGCGCTGGGCCTCGGCCTGCTGTTCGACCTCGTAGCGGCGGGCTTCGGCGGGCTTGCGGACCTGGGTGTCGAGCCGGCGGTCGGAACGGGCATGAACGGGCTGCAAGTTCCCATACGGTGCCGGCTCGCGGTCGCCCTCCATGTCGTCGCGGGTCAGGGCGGTGTCGGGGCCGGCCCGGCGTCACGCCCCGGAGTGGCGGCCGTGGTCGTGTGCGAACGCGTTGAGGACCTGTCGCGGTGTCCCCCGGGTATGCAGGAACCGCTGGTCGAGGATGAGCGCGAGGTCTTCCAGTGCGGCGCGGAGCACCGCTGCCGAGAGCCGGACATCCGGGCGGCGGGCGCCGGCGGCCTGGTCGGCCAGGTTGTCGGCGTATGTGATGTGGCGGGCCAGGGAGGTGCGGTCATCGCCGTCGTAGAAGTAGTACGACTCGGGGTACTGCATGAAATCGACCGAGCTCACCGAGATGCCCGCCGCCAGGCTGTCGATGATGGCCGCCCCCGCGTCCGCGTCGATCTGCTCGGTCGTGGGGTGTGTGCGCGAAAGGTGAGACAAGCGCAGCGCCAGCGCACGGCGGCGGGCGAGGGCCGGATAGATGCCGAGGGTCCACGAGACCGTAGCGGTCAGAAGGACGAACCCGACGAGGGCCTCCATCGGGGCGAGGATCCGCAGCCACCCCTTCCCCGGGGCGATGTCGCCGAGGCCAAGCGTGGAGACGTGCACCACGGAGACGTACAGCGCGTCGAGGAATCGCGCGTGCTCAGCGGGTCTCAGTCCGGCGGTGTACGTGAACCCGTCCGGCATGTGCGGCCAGTAGACCAACGCCCAGCCCACCACCACGGTCAGCGTCCACGAGGCGACCACGGCCACCATCCCGAGGGGGCCGGCCAGCCCCGAAGCGCGGCGGCTCGCGGCCAGGGCCCCGGACAGCCGCCACAGCCCTGTCATGACCAGCCAGCTCAGACCGCCATGGCGAGTGGGGTGCCACAAGGTGTGGAACACATCCCGCAGGACGAACAGCACCAGGGCCGTACCGGCAAGGTTGAGCAGCCAGGCCATCCAGGTATCCCCTCTCACTGAGGTCGGCGCCACAGCTTCCCGCACGACCGAGCCGACCCGTCGACGCCCAGCCGGTGACGTTCGCGGATCAGTCCGGTGGTGGGCGTCCGCCGATGGTGAATGCGACCATGGCCCCCGCCATCACCGCCCAGGGCAGGGCCGGCACCCCGGCCGATCGCCGGCCGGCCAGGGCGAGGACCAAGGCCACCGCCGCCCCGGCCGCCAACGCACGCGGATCCCGCAGGAACCGCCACTGCCGACGCCCGGCCCCGGGATCTCGCAGCTCGGCGACCGCCGTCCTGATCACGAGGGCGGCGATGACGATCACCAGCCCCAGGAGCGTTGCGCCCACCTGCCCTACCCCTTCGCGTCAGCTGCCGCCACCGGCACCGGGGGTGCGCTGGTAGATGTCGGGGATGCCGTCGGCGTCGGCGTCGGCGGTCTCCTCCTCGTACAGACGCCGGTAGATCCTGTTCCGGCGCCGGAGCAGGACGGCGGCGAGCACGGCCGCGGTGAGGGAGCCGACCAGAACGGCGGCCTTGACGTGCTCACCGACTTCCGCGCCCGGGAAGGCGAGTTCGCCGATGAGGAGAGCGACGGTGAAGCCGATTCCGGCGAGGGCGGCGAGGCCGAAGACATCGGCCCAGGCGAGGTCGGGGTTGAGGCGGGCGCGGGTGTAGCGGACCGCGAGGTAGGTGCCGAGGAAGACGCCGAGGATCTTTCCGGCGACCAGGCCGACGACGACTCCGAGGGGTTCGGGGCTGGTGAAGACCTCCGCCAGAGCGTCGCCGGACACCGAAACCCCTGCCGCGAACAGGGCGAAGAGGGGGACGGCCACGCCGGCGGAGAAGGGGTGGAGGAGGTGGGAGACCCGGGCGCCGGGGGAGGCCTCTTCGCCCTTGTCGAGGGTGGTGCGCAGGATCAGGCCCATGGCGACGCCTGCGACGGTGGCGTGGACGCCGCTGTTGTACATCAGCACCCAGATGGCGATGGCGAGCGGTACGTACCACCACCAGCCGCGGACGCGGAAGCGCTGGAGGGCGTAGAAGACGGCCAGACCGGCGAAGGCGCCACCCAGGGCCCAGAAGTTCAGGTCGCTGGTGAAGAAGATCGCGATGATGAGGATGGCGCCGAGGTCGTCGACGACGGCGAGGGTGAGCAGGAAGGCGCGCAGCGCGGCCGGGAGGTGGGTGCTGATCACCGCGAGGACGGCGAGGGCGAAGGCGATGTCGGTGGCCATGGGTACGGCCCAGCCGTCCAGGCTGCCGCCGCCGAGTCCGGCGGTCAGCGCGTACAGGGCGGCGGGGACGGCCATACCGCAGAGCGCGGCCACGACCGGGAGCGCCGCCGTGGCCGGTGTGCGCAGCTCGCCGACGACGAGTTCGCGCTTGAGTTCGATGCCCGCGACGAGGAAGAAGACGGCGAGGAGGCCGTCGGCGGTCCAGTGACCGACGGACAGATCGAGGCCGAGGGCGGGAATACCGAAGTGGAAGTCGCGTATCTGCTCGTAGACGTCGCTGAGAGGGCTGTTCGCCCAGACGAGGGCGGCGACGGCGGCGGCCAGCAGCACCAGGCCGCCGATGGTCTCCGTGCGCAGGGCTTCGGCGATGGCGCGGCGCTCGCGCCAGGGCAGGAGACCGAGGAAGGTGGAGCGCTGTGAGGGCGGGGCAGCGGTCATGGCGGGGGAAAACCTCCGGGGGGTCGGCAGCATTGCGGGCACACGGCCCCAAGGACGCCGACCAGACTTCCCGGCACACCCCGCGTCCGCTCGTCGGTGTGATGAGCGCATTGACGCGTTCTTTACACCCTATCGGGAGGGGTGGGATGTCGCCAGGAGGCTTTGACATGCGGTGATGGTGTTCGGGGCAGGGGAGAGGGCCCGTACCCGCCCAAGGCGCGAGGGTGGGTACGGGCCCTCAAGGAGCCGGGCCGCCGGGGGGCGGTCAGACGGTGGTCTTCACCGGCTCCTGGTCTGCGTCCCCGTCGGCTTCGGTCTCCAGGCCGGCGTCGCGGCGGCGGACGAAGTCGAGGAAGTGGTTCAGCTCCCGCTTGACGACGGGGGCGAGCAGGTAGAGGCCGATGATGTTGATGACGGCGAGCATGAAGAGCACCGCGTCGGCCATGTCGATGAGGGTCTGCAGGGTGAGCAGCGAGCCGGCCACGGCGACGAGGGTGTACATGACCTTGAAGGTGATCTCGCTGGCCTTGCTGCGGCCGAACAGGTGGGTCCAGGCCTTCATGCAGTAGTAGCCCCAGGTCAGCACGGTGGAGATGGCGAACAGCATCACCGCGATGGTCAGGATGTAGGGGAACCAGGGCAGGACGGTGGCGAAGGCGTCGGAGGTGATGGTCACGCCGCCGATGGACTCGCCCTTGCGGGCCTCGGCCCAGCTGGCCGGGTTGGCGATCACGATCGTCAGCGCCGTCATGGTGCAGATGACCACGGTGTCGATGAACGGCTCCAGCAGGGCGACCAGACCCTCCGAGGCGGGGTGCTTGGTCTTGACGGCCGAGTGCGCGATCGGGGCCGAGCCGAGACCGGCCTCGTTGGAGAACGCGGCCCGCTTGAAACCGATGATCAGCGCACCCAGGACACCGCCGGCGACACCCTGCGGGTTGAAGGCGCCCTCGATGATCGTGGAGATCGCGGCCGGGACGGCGGTGACGTTCACCAGGATCACGACGAGGCAGGCGGCGATGTAGATGCCGGCCATGGCGGGGACGAGCTTGCTCGTGACGGAGGCGATGGAGCGGATGCCGCCCAGGAGCACGATGCCGACCAGGGCGGCGATCAGGATGCCGAAGAACAGCGCGCCGGCCGAGGAGCCGAGCATGCCCTCCTCGCCGCCGGTGACGGAGACCAGCTGGGCGTAGGACTGGTTGACCTGGAAGAGGTTGCCGCCGAAGAGGCCGAAGAAGAGGACCATGGCGGAGGCGAGGACGGCGAGGACCTTGCCGAGGGTCTTGCCGCGGGCGCCGAAGCGGTCGGCCAGGCCCTTGGGCAGGTAGTGCATGGGCCCGCCGGAGACGGTGCCGTCGGCGTGGACCTCGCGGTACTTCACACCGAGGGTGACCTCGACGAACTTCGTCGCCATACCGAGCAGGCCGCAGAGGATCATCCAGAACGTCGCACCGGGGCCGCCGATGGACACGGCCACGGCCACACCGGCGATGTTGCCGAGACCGACCGTGCCGGAGACGGCCGCGGTCAGGGCCTGGAAGTGGTTGACCTCGCCGGCCGACCCCTTCTCGTCGTACTTGCCCCGCACCACGTTCACCGCGAGCCGGAACTTGCGTATCTGGACCAGCCCGAACCAGCCGGTGAAGACCAGGCCGGCGACGACCAGCCAGGCCACGATCAGCGGCAGCTGGGTGCCGCCGACAGGGACGGAGTAGAAGACGACTTCACCGAGCCACTTGGCTATGGGCTCGAAGAATCCGCTGACCGCGTCGTCGACGGACGTGGTGATGGAGTCGAGTGACATCTGGGAGAACCTCGATGGCGCAGGACCGGCGCAGTGCGGTGCGACGGTGGCAAATGCGGGCTTTGAGCGAACGCTGTTGTCCGATCGGCGACCCAAGGCGCCACCGGTCCGGACTCGGACCGTGAGGGCGCCTGGTCGTACTGTGGTGCGGCCGGTGCGTGCCGGCACTCCGGTGGTCCGGCCAGGGGTGGTGCCGGAGCGGAGTTGCGCATTCTTAGCACGGCCTTTACATGTTTTTTAGTGATCCAGATCACACACGTGCCCTGTTTGCCGCATATCCGCAGGTTCGGTAATCCGATCGTTATTTGGATCTGAGGTTCCCCTGAGCGAACACAGCCTCGGCAGGATCAGGCCCCCCGACGGCCGAGAGGGGGATGCGACCGGGATCGGGACGCACCGCCGATGCGGGGATTCCGGATCTCCGGGAGAGGATTGACAGCCGCCGGTCCTTGACGCGATCTTGATGGCCCGGCCCAATGGCGGTGTCGACATACGGAAGAGAGGCCGGCACGTGGCTGGACGAATCGCGCGGGTGTGGCAAGCGGTGTTCACCGCCCACCCGGCCCGCACGGTGGTGTCGGCGTTCGCACTGGTCATCGGCCTCGGCACGGCCGCTCTGATGCTGCCCGCGGCATCGGCCGACGGCTCGGTCACCAGCCCGCTCACCGCGCTGTTCACGGCGACCTCGGCCGTGTGCGTCACCGGGCTGGTGGTCGTGGACACCGCCGAGCACTGGTCCACCTTCGGTGAACTGCTGATCCTCGCGCTGATCCAGGTCGGCGGCTTCGGCATCATGACCATGGCCTCCCTGCTGGCGATTCTGGTCTCCGGCAGGCTCAGACTCCGGATGCAGCTGACCGCGGCCGCCGAGACCAAGAGCCTGGGCCTGGGCGACGTACGGCGCGTCCTGCTCGGCGTCGCAGGATGTACGCTCATCGTCGAGCTGGCGGTCGGCGCGTTCCTGTCGCTGCGGCTGCGATTCGGCTACGACCTCGGCTTCGGCGAGGCCGTCTACTCGGGCGTATTCCACTCCATCTCGGCGTTCAACAACGCCGGATTCGGCCTGCACGGCGACAGCATCACCCGCTACGCCCAGGACCCCTGGGTCACGATGCCCATCGCCGTGGCCGTGATCCTCGGCGGCCTCGGCTTCCCCGTACTGCTGGAAGTCCTGCGCCACCGGAACCGGCACCGGACGACCGGTCTGCGCAACTGGTCGCTGCACACCCGGCTGACCCTGGTCACCTCCGCAGCCCTGCTGGTGGTCGGAACCGTGCTGACCTGCCTGCTGGAGTGGACCAACCCCGGCACGCTCGGCCCGTTCGACTGGGGCCAGAAGGTCCTCAACGGGTTCTTCTACTCGGCGATGAGCCGCACGGCCGGTTTCAACGCCATCGACATGGGCGCTCTGAACGCCTCCACGGTCCTGTTCACCTGCACGCTGATGTTCATCGGCGGCGGCAGCGCCGGCACCGCCGGCGGGATCAAGGTCACCACCTTCTCCGTTCTGGCCGCCGCCATGCTGGCCGAGGTACGCGGCGAGCCCAACTCCACCGTCATGGGCCGCCGCCTCGCCCCGCACGCCCTGCGGCAGGCCCTGACCGTGGCACTGCTGGGCGTCGGGCTGGTCATCGCCGCCACACTGGCGCTGCTGACCGTGACCAAGGCCCCCGCCGAGGCGGTGCTGTTCGAGGCCGTCTCCGCCTTCGGTACGGTCGGCCTGTCCACGGGCATCACCGCCGACATCCCGGTCTCCGGGCAGCTGATCCTGATCCTGCTCATGTTCATCGGCCGCCTCGGCCCGATCACCCTGGTCTCCTCGCTCGCCCTGCGCGAGCGCGTCCTCCGCTACCAGCTACCCGAGGAGCGACCCGTCATTGGGTAACTACCTGCACAACCTGCGCCGACGCCGCCGCAAGCGCCTGCGGGACATCGCCGGCCACACCACCGCCGACCAGCGTGTCGCCGTCATCGGCCTGGGCCGGTTCGGCAGCTCACTGGCGAACGAACTGACCCGCCGCGGCTGGGACGTCCTGGGCATCGACACCGACCCCACACTCGTCCAGAAGCACAGCGACATCCTGACCCACTCGGCCGTCGCCGACTGCACCGACCCCGTGGTCATGCGCCAGCTAGGCGTCGGGGACTTCCCCAGCGTCGTCGTGGGCATCGGTACGGACATCGAGGCCAGCATCCTGATCGCCTCCAACCTGCTGGAGGAGGGCGTGCCCAACATCTGGGCCAAGGCCATCAGCCGCCAGCACGGCCAGATCCTCGAACGGCTCGGCGTCCACCACGTCGTCCTGCCGGAGCACGAGATGGGCGAACGCGTGGCCCACCTCGTCACCGGACGGATGCTCGACTTCATCGAGTTCGACGACGACTACGCGCTGGTCAAGACCGTCACCCCGACGGCGATCACCGGGGTCCCGCTCGGCGAGAGCGCCGTGCGCACCCGCTACGGCATCACGGTCGTCGGCATCAAACGGCCGGGGCAGGGCTTCACCCACGCCACCGCCGAGACCGTGGTCGAAAAGGGCGACGTCATCATCATCACCGGCAAGACCCAGGCCGTGGAAGCCTTCGCCGAGCTCAGCTGACGGCAGGCCGCTGCGCCGCGAAGGCAAGCAGGAGAGTCCCCGCGACCGCGAACGCCCCGCCCACCGCCGTGCACAGCAGAATCGAGTCGGGTGAGGCGTCGGCCAGCCGGGGCACGGCGTTGAAGGGCGCGGTCGCGTAGATCAGCAGAACAGCCGCGCCCCGCAGCCGTACCGGTGCAAGCCGGGCACGCAAACGGCGGGGAACCCGGTCGGCGGCCATGGCCAGACCTGCGGGCAGCAGGGTCAGGGAGAACAGGATCAGGGCAGTCCACTGCCACTTCATGAGTGCGGTCCCTCTACAGGTAGGTGGTACGTGGAAGGTCGCTCAGTCGCGGCGCGGATCCGAGGCGATCATGACAAGGCCTGTCGTCAGGAGTGACAGCCCGATGATCAGAAGCGGGAATCCGGGTCCGGGCAGGACGTAGAAGGCGGCCCCGGCCAGGCTGACCGGCACCCCGGCGGCAGTCAGAAGTCTCCCGATCCGTCCGTCGGACGGCAGGCTGCAGCGTCGGCGCATCGTGGGATTCCTCCGATCGTCGGACCGCGCTGGGCACAAAGGCCCCCAGTGGACGCCGACCGGACTTCCCGGCACACCCCGCGTCAGTCACGGACGCGTCCCCGCACGTTACAGGCGACGGCAGATCCTCGGCCAGGGGATGCCGTCGGCAACGGGAGGCACGGAATTCTGCCGCTAAGACCTCGTCAACACACCGTAAGGAGCGTGTAAAGTCCGCTGTGGCGTGCCGGGAAGTCTGGTCGGCGATCAGGGGACAACTCTCTTCGCAGATCGGGGCTTCCTGCCATGGTGCTCGTCGCTGTCTTCGGTGTCGCACTGCTCGTCGCTGTGCTGCTGTCCGGGCTCGCCGCCCGGACCGTGCTTTCCACCTCACTGCTGTTCCTGCTCGGCGGGGCGCTCGTCAGCGACGGCTTCCTCGGACTGATCCACATCACCGCCGACAGCGAGATCGTCGCCGTGACCGCCGATCTGGCACTGTTCGCGGTGCTGTTCACCGACGGCATGCACGTCTCGTTCCCCAAGCTCCGGGAGAACTGGAAGAACCCGGCCCGCGCGCTGGGGATGGGGATGCCGCTCGCCATGGTCGGCATGGCGCTGGTCACCCACTACCTGGTCGGCCTGGACTGGACGACGTCCTTCCTCGTCGGTGCCGTACTGGCGCCGACCGACCCCGTGTTCGCCTCCGCGATCGTGGGACGCAAGGAGGTGCCGGCGAAGCTGCGGCAGCTGCTGAACGTGGAGAGCGGGATCAACGACGGCCTCGCCCTGCCGGTGGTGCTGATCCTCATCGCCGCCGCCGGGCCCACGTCCTCCCACGCGGAGGCCTCGCTGGGCATGATCAGCCTGGAGCTGGCCCTGGGCCTGGTCTTCGGGATCGTGCTGCCGCTGGCGGTCACCGCCCTGGTCCGGTTCCGGCTGCTGGGCGCGGAGCCGAAGCTCCAGCCGCTGCTGCCGCTGGCCACCGGGATCATCCTGTACGGGCTGTGCCACCTGACCCACGCCAACCCCTACCTCGCCGCGTTCTCCGCCGGCGCGGTCTTCACCGCCGCCTCACCGGAGGCCAAGGCCGCCTTCGAGCCGCTGGGCGAGGCGCTGGCTGAGCTGGCCAAGTTCGCCGCTCTGCTGGTCTTCGGCGCGCTGCTGACCCCGCAGCTGTTCGGCGACCTGTCGCTGGGCGGGTACGTGGCGGTGGTACTGGCGATCGTCCTCATCCGCCCCGCATCGCTGCTGCTGTCGCTGGTCGGCACCGGATTCGAGCGGCGGCAGAAGCTGGTGGCCGCCTGGTTCGGCCCCAAGGGCTTCGCCTCCGTGGTCTACGGACTGCTGGTCCTCCAGGCCGGCATCCCCCAGGGCGAGCAGGCGTACACGCTGATCGCCGTGTGCATCGCCTTCTCGATCATCGCCCACAGCAGCACCGACGTCCCCATCGCCCGTCTCTTCCACGTCGACGAGGACACCGTGCCCGCGACGAACCGACCGACACCGGCGGGACGGGCCCTGTGAACCGACCGACACCGGCGGGACGGGCCCTGTGAGGGGAATCGGCCGTGGGCGCGAGGGGAGCACCGGTGCGCTGCGCGGAACCCGACGCCGCGAGATCCGGCTCGCCCAGCGTGACCGGGTGCAAGCCCTCGCCGGCGCCCTGGAGCCGCCGACGGATCCGCTGGTCTGGCGGTCCGGAACCACAGCCCGGATCGCAGCGGCCCTCTGGTGCGTGGCCTTCGTGGCGTTGACCGTGCCGCCTGCTGACGGGAGCCTGGCCGCCCCGGGCTTCGGCGGGCTGGTCTTCGCCGTCTGGACCTCTCTCGTCGCCGGCTGGGCCGCCTGCCGGGCGGCCCTGTGGCGGGTCACCGCCGACCGGGACGGCATCCGGGTCCGCCGCCTCTGGTCCGCCTCCTTCCTGCCCTGGTCGGCCATCAGCCACGTCGAGGCCCGCCGCGACGGCCTCCTGGAGTTCGTCGGGCCCGCCGCAGAACCGATGGGAGGGCTGTTCCGGCCGCCGTGGCTGAGCCGCCGCCTCGGCCTCCGGGACACCCTCGGCGAGGCCGCCGACACCCTGACGGCCATGGCCCTCCACCCCCGGCTGCGCCCACCGTCCCAGGCCGGCCGCGCGCTGACCGGCCCGCCATTCGCCCGCTGGGCGATCCCGCTGGGGATCCTGCTCTGCGTCGCCCGCGATCTCGTCAACCGCTGATCCGGCCCGCGGCTCAGCCATCGCCGCGGGCGTCCGTGGTGGGTATCCACATTGCGCCGGTACCGGAGGTGCGACGTGCGCACTGCGCGGAGGCATTGCCCGTGCCGGCCGGGGCCTCACGCAGCACGGTGATGGTCTGCACCGGCGCCGGCCTGGCATCGGCCGCGGTGGGGGTGCTCCTCCTGTCTCCGAGCGGATGCGACGACGGGTCCGCGGCTCCGGCCCATGGCAGGCCTCCGACTACGACCGGCAACTGATCACATCTCTCCTGGGACGGTGGGTGCCGTGCCCACGGAACCTCCCGTGAGGTCTGGGCGGCGTCCGAGGAGCTCGGCGAGACCGAGGCGGGTCGCGGCCAGCACGACGCGGTCCTCGGCCCTCAGTACGTAACCGGGGTGAAGGTCCCACACCAGGCCGGTGTGCCGGCCCTGCGCGCCGCCGTCCGGGGTCGAGGCCAGGTCGGGCCGGCGGTCTTCCGGGGCGGCGGCGTCCAGGGCTATCACCCGCCAGGCGCCGGGGCGGAAGGAGTCGGCAATCGTCCTGCCCTGCAGCTGAGGATGGCCGCCGACCTCGATGGCGGCGAACAGCAGCACTCGGCGCTCCACTGGTATCGCGCCGAGGATCTGGCGGCCCATCATCGCTCCGGCGAAAGCGGGAGCGGCGAGGTGGGTGACGCTGCGGCTGCGGGTCAGGGCTTCCGGGTGCGCGGCTCTCAGCGTCCGGTACACCGCGGTGGCGAAGTCGTCGTCGTACAGCCGCAGGACCGCCCTCAGGTCCGCCTTGAGCGAGCGGGCGTAGAGGGCGGCCTCCAGGTTCGTGGTGTCCGAGCTGGTCAGCGCCAGGAGGGCGTGGGCGCGGTGGATCCGGGCCGCCTCCAGGACGCCCTCCTCGGTGACGTCACCCAGGACGACAGGCACCCGCAGGCTGCGGGCGAGGGCCAGTCCGCGCGCCTCTGGGTCGGACTCCACGCACACGACCGGGATCTCCAGTTCCCGCAGTCTGGCCAGGACCCGGGTGCCGACCTTGCCCAGGCCGAGCAGGACGACGTGCCCCGACAGCGTGCGGGGCGGGCGGCGCTGGGCCGTGGCCGTGCGGAAGGCACCCAACCCTTCCAGGGCCGCGGCCACCAGCGCGGGCAGGATCAGCATGCCGACGAAGCCGGCGAGGATCTGGAGCAGCTGGCGTTCTGCGGGTTCCTCGACGGCCGGGTCGTTGATCGCGAAGATGTCGAGAAGGGTCATGTAGGCGGAGTGCAGGGGGTGCTCCCCGGTCGTGGCCCACCCGGCCAGCGCCAGGGCGCCGACCGCGGCCGCCAGACCGAACAGCGCCCAGCGCAGACGCCGGGAGAACAGCGAGCCCATGGGCAGTGCCGCCGTGGCGAGCCGGGGGCCGGCCTGCTGGGGGCCGGCGTAGGAGACCGCCTCCAGGGCGACCACGCCCCGGCCGGTCGCCGCCGCTACCGCCCGGTCGTCCGGCAGCAGCTGCGGACCCCGCTCCCCGCTGTGCTCGGCACCCTCGGCGCCGGCCGGGTCGGCCGTGGTCGCGGACAGCAGCGCCAGGGTGCACAACCCGGGATCGGCCACTTCCCCCCGGCCGGGCGGAGTGCGCTCCACGGCACGCAGCAGCAGCCCGTCCGCCTGGACGACCTTGCCCGTGCCCGCGACCGCGGTCGCCGCCAGCGCGGGCGCGGCCGTGTCGGCATCCGAGAGCACGGTGGTCGAGGAGTCCAGCTCCCGCAGGTCGACGCTGGGGTCGGCGACGATCGCCGCCTGGTCCAGCAGTTCCTCCAGGTGCTGGCCCAGCTTGCGGTTGTAGAGCCGGATCACCAGCCGCAGCCTCGGATTCAACCGCCGGGCCATGAGTGCCGCGCGCAGGTTGGTCTCGTCGTCCTCGTAGACCAGCGCCAGCGCCGAAGCGCCGGCCACTCCGGCGGCGGTCAGCACCTCCTCGGTGGGCTCGGCCGCCTCCACCCACCGCAGCTCCCGCGCGCCGGGCTGCCGCTCGGCGGAATGCGCGGGACGAGGCCTGCCGGACCGCGCCCGGGCCAACAGGCCCGCGCCGAGCCCGGATCCGGCCCCGAAGCGCCCGTCATCCCGCACCTGACCGGCCGGACGTGCGGGTACCACGAGGGTCACCCGCTCCCGGTAGACCTCGCGCAGCTCCACCGCCAGGCGGTGGGCCAGCCCGTCGTCCCCGCAGACGACCATCCGGCCGCCCGTGTCGGCGAGTTGGCGTACCGAACCGGTCGAAGTCACTACCCAAGGATGCACCGGACCCCCTCACGTCCCCGAGGGCCACATCCTGTGCGGGCACAGGCTCTCCCGCACGTAACCCGCTCGCATACACGGACGGAGCGGGGGACGGCAGGACCGTCGGCCCTGTCGCCCCCTCCCCTCCCGCCGCCGGAGCCCCCGTCTCCCCCGGCGATGCCCCTTCCGTCCCGGCTCCCCGGCACGGAGCGCGGTGGAACGACAGTGCGTTCACGGCCTGATGGTGCATCTCCCCGCCCGGTCACCGCATTGCCGGTTACCGGCAGTCTTTACGCTTCCCTGATGCCGGTGTCGGCGGCGTCACTGCGGCATGTCACCCTTGTCCGGCGTCAAGGATGTGTCAGGGACGCGTCGGGATCGGAGAGGAATCATGGCGGAGCACGCAGTGGCGGAGGAGTACCTGGCAGGGTATGCACGGATGCTGCTGGATGCCTGCGCCACCGGCCGCCGTCTGTCCCGGGTCGAGCTGGAGGGCCGGCGAGCCGAGGGTGAGCGGGCGGCGGAGGCCGGTCTCCGCCTCCGTGTTCTCGTACGCGCGCACCTGGCCGAGGCACGCAGAGCGCAGGAAGCGCTGGCCCCGCCGCAGGCACTCAGTCTGCTCGCCGTCGTCGAGCAGGCCGTGGACGCCTTCGCCGAAGGCTTCGACCGGGCCCAGCGGCTGGCCGTACGCCAGGAGGAGGCGGCCCGCCGGGAGTTCATCGACGACCTCCTCTACGGAGGCAGCGACCTGGGCCGGCTCGCGGAGCGCGCCGAGCGCTTCGGCATGCGCCTGTCCCGCGCCCACGCGGTGGCCGTCGCCATCGGCCCCGAACCGTACGGCGACGGCTATCCGGTCGCCCGCGGGATCGAAACGGCCGTCCACGCGCGCTTCGGCAACCGCCACACCCTGCTGACCACCAAGGACGGCCGTCTGATCTGCGTCGCGCCGGGCGATCAGCCCGACGTCCTGGCCTTCTTCGCCAAGCAGGCGTACGCCGCGACCGACGGTGGCCGGGTCGCCGTGGGCCGTGCCCATCCCGGGCCGGGGGGCGTCGTCCACTCCTACGAGGAGGCCCTCAACGCCCTTGAACTCGCCGACCGCATGAATCTGGAGGGGCCGGTACTGCACGCCGCCGACCTGCTCGTCTACCCGGTTCTCGCACGGGACCGACAGGCGATGGCCGACCTCGTGGAGACGACTCTCGGCCCGCTCCGCCAGGCGCGCGGTGGTGCACAGCCGCTGGTCGACACCCTCGGCGCCTACTTCGACAGCGGCTGCGTCGCCGTCGAGGCCGCCCGCCGCCTCTCGCTCAGTGTGCGCGCCCTGACCTACCGACTGGAGCGCATCCACAGCCTCACGCAGGCCGACCCGGGCGACCCCCGGCACCGCTACACCCTGCAGACCGCGGTCATCGGGGCCCGGCTGCTCGGCTGGCCGGACACCTCGGCGTGACCCGGGTCCACGGCCTGTGGCCTCGACGTACGAGGCGATGAGCTCGGGATGCTCCTCGACCAGCAGGTGGCAGGCGTCCTCCCGGTCCAGGTGGCCGGCAGCTGCCGCCGGCCACCGCTGTGCACCAGTCCTGAATGAGGGCTGCCCCGGTCGTGCTGCGGTGGATCGAGTTCGTCGGCGGCTTCACGAGGTGGCGGTTGCGGGCAGGGCCGAGCGGGACGAGAGCTGGCCGGGGGCAGGAGGCAGCGTGAGGACCATGGTCATGCCGCCACCGGGGGTGTCCTCGGCGGACAGGGTGCCGCCGATGGCTTCGATGAAGCCGCGGGCGACCGCGAGGCCCAGACCCACGCCGGCTCCGGCGGGGGCGTCTCCGTAGCGCTGGAAGGGCTCGAAGATGCGGGTCTTGGCCTCGTCCGGGACACCCGGTCCGCGGTCGACGACGCGCAGTTCGACGCGGTCGGCCAGCGCGCTGGCGGAGACCAGGACGCGCTGCCCGTCGGGACTGTACTTGACGGCGTTCTCCACGATGTTGGCCACGGCGCGTTCGAGCAGGCCACGGTCGACGGCGACCATCGGGAGGGTTTCGGGAATGTCGAGCTCCACGCTGTCGTCGGGGACGCCGGCCAGTGCCCGCGGGACCACTTCGTCGAGGTCGGTCTCGCGGATCAGCGGGGTGACGGTGCCGGTCTGCAGGCGGGACATGTCGAGGAGGTTGCCGACCAGGGCGTCGAGGCGGTCCGCACCTTCCTCTATGCCTTCGAGGAGTTCTGCGCGGTCCTCTTCCGACCATTCCACGTCGTCTGCCCGGAGAGAGGTGACGGATGCCTTGATGCCGGCGAGCGGGGTGCGCAGGTCGTGGCTGACGGCGGCCAGGAGCGCGGTGCGGATGCGGTTGCCCTCGGCGAGGCGCCGGGCCTCCTCCGCCTGGCCGACCAGGCGCTGGCGGTCGAGTACCACGGCGGCCTGCGCGGCGAAGGCGCCGAGGACCCGGCGGTCCTCGGCCGGCAGGACCCGGCCGGTGAGCGCGAGGGCCATGTTCTCGCCGACGGGCATGTCGACGTCGGCTTCCTCGGGGCGCGCGGCCGGGGCGGGCCCGGTGCCCGCCGCGAGGGTCCAGGGCTCGACCTCGCTGTCGCGTTCGAGCAGGGCCACCGATTCCATGGCGAAGGTCTCACGGACCCGGTCCAGCAGCGCGGGCAGGGAGTCCTCACCACGCAGGACGCTGCCGGCGAGGAAGGACAGGATCTCGGCTTCCGCCCGCAGCCGGGCGGCCTGGTGGGTGCGCCGGGCAGCGAGGTCGACCACCGAGGCCACGGAGACCGCCACCGCAAAGAAGACCACGATGGCGAGGATGTTCTTGGGGTCGGCGATGGTCCACAGGTGCAGGGGTGGTGTGAAGAAGTAGTTGAGCAGCAGGGACCCGAAGGCCGCCGAGGCCAGCGCGGGCAGCAGCCCGCCCAGCAGGGCCGCGGCCACCGTGAGGGTCAGGAACAGGAGCATGTCGTTGGTGAGCCCGAGGTCGGGAACGACAGTGCGCAGCAGTACGGTCAGCAGGGCGGGTCCCAGGATGCCGACCAGCCAGCCCCAGATGATCCGGGAGCGGCCCAGGCGGGAGCCCCGTGCGACGGGCAGGCCGCGTCCCTTGGCGGCCTGGTCGTGGGTGACGATGTGGACGTCGAGGTCGGGTCCCGATTCACGGGCGACGGTGGCGCTGACGCCGGGGCCGAAGACGTACTGCCAGGGCTTGCGCCGGCTCACGCCCAGGACGATCTGGGTGGCGTTGACTCCGCGTGCGAACTCCAGCAGGGCGTCGGGGATGTCGTCGCCGATGACGTGGTGGAAGGTGCCTCCGAGGTCCTCGACCAGCCTGCGCTGGAAGGCGAGTTCCTTGGGCGAGGCCGAGGTGAGTCCGTCGCTGCGGGCGATGTAGACGGCGAGGACCTCACCGCCGGCGCCTTTCTCGGCCAGGCGGGCCGCCCGGCGGATGAGCTGGCGGCCCTCGGGTCCGCCGGTGAGGCCGACGACGATGCGTTCGCGGGCCTGCCAGGTGGAGCGGATGTTGTGCTCGCCGCGGTACTGCTGCAGGTACTCGTCCACCCGGTCGGCCACCCACAGGAGGGCGAGCTCGCGCAGGGCGGTGAGATTGCCTGGGCGGAAGTAGTTGGACAGGGCCGCGTCGACCTTGTCGGGCTTGTAGATGTTGCCGTGGGCCATGCGGCGGCGCAGGGCCTGCGGGGACATGTCGACCAGCTCGATCTGGTCGGCTCGCCGGACCACCTCGTCCGGCACGGTCTCCTGCTGGCGGATCCCGGTTATCGTCTCGACGACGTCACCCAGTGACTCGAGGTGCTGGATGTTGACGGTGGTGATCACGTCGATGCCGGCCTGGAGGAGCTCCTCCACGTCCTGCCAGCGCTTGGCGTTGCGGGAGCCGGGCACGTTGGTGTGGGCCAGCTCGTCCACGAGCGCCACGGCAGGCCGTCGAGCCAGCACGGCGTCCACGTCCATCTCGGTGAAGACGGCGTCCCGGTACTCGAGCTCCTTGCGCGGGGTCTCCTCCAGCCCGTGCAGCATGACCTCGGTCCGCGGTCGGCCGTGGTGCTCGACGAAGGCGACGACGGCGTCGGTGCCGCGCTCGATCCTGCGGTGCCCCTCGGAGAGCATCGCGTAGGTCTTGCCCACGCCGGGGGCCGCACCGAGGTAGATCCGGAATGTGCCGCGTCTCATGTCCCTTGGCCTTCGGGTTCGAAGCGATAGCCCATGCCGGGCTCTGTGATCAGGTAGCGGGGGTGTGAGGGGTCCGCTTCCAGTTTGCGCCGGAGCTGGGCCATGTAGACGCGGAGGTAGTTCGTGTTGTCGCTGTGCGTCGGACCCCACACCTCGAGCAGGAGCCGGCGCTGGCTGATCAGCCGGCCGGGATGGGTGATGAGGATTTCCAGCAGCTGCCACTCGGTGGGAGTGAGCCGGACATCACGGCCATGACGCCGTACTCTTTTGGCCACCAGGTCCACGGTGAAGTCCGCGGTCGCGACCTGGAACGCCTCGTCCGGGTGCTGGGGAGGCTCGTTGCGGCGCAGGGCAGCACGGAGCCGGGCGAGGAGTTCGTCCATGCTGAAGGGCTTGGTGATGTAGTCGTCGGCGCCGGCGTCCAGGGCCCGGACCTTGTCCTCGGACGTGTGGCGGGCGGACAGGACGAGGATCGGCACCCGGCTCCAGTCCCGTACGCCCGTGATGACGTCGAGGCCGTCCATGTCGGGCAGGCCGAGGTCCAGCAGTATGAGGTCCGGCTTGCGGGCAGCCGCGAGCCGGAGCGCCGTACCACCGTTGGCGGCCGACTCCACCTCGAACTTGCGCGCCTGGAGGTTGATCCTCAGGGCGCGGACGAGTTGCGGGTCGTCTTCCACCACCAGGACCCTGGTCATCGCTGTGGCGCCTTTCCTTCCGCGGTGAGCGTGCGGGACATGGGGTGGAGCCGACGGGACGCGAGGGTTCCGCGTCCCGTCGGCTCCGGCGCCCGTTTCCAACGGGCGTCAGCTCTTGGCCAGGTCCTTCAGGGCCAGGTTGAGCTCGAGGACGTTGATGTGCGGTTCGCCGAGGAATCCCAGCGTGCGCCCGTCGGTGTGGTCAGCGACCAGTCGGGACACCTGCTGCTCGGTGAGTCCGTTCTCCCGGGCCACCCGCTTGATCTGGATCCGGGCGTACTCCGGCGAGACGTGCGGGTCGATCGCGGAGGCCGAGCCGGTGACCGCGTCCTTGGGAACCTCCGACTCGGGCACTCCGTTGAACTCGGCGACCTGCTTCCTGGCGTCCTTCACCGCCTGCACCAGCCGGGCGTCCGACGCGCCGAGCTGGCCGGAGCCGGTGGCGAGCGGGTCGTAGCCGCTGTTGGACGGGCGCGGCTGGAACCACTTCGGGTCCGGGCGTGCCGCCTCGTTCTCGTCGTCGGGGTTCTGCTTCGGCAGGTCCCAGCTCTGCCCGATCAGCGACGAGCCGACCTCCCTGCCGTCGGCCTTCACGATCGAGCCGTTGGCCTTGTCGTGGAAGAGGGCCTGGGCGACCCCGGTGACGGCGAGCGGGTAGAGGATGCCGGTCACGACGGTCAGCACCAGCAGCATCCGCAGCGCGGCCATCAGCAGACGGCCCGTGTTGGAGACGGAAGTGTTCATGGCAGATCAGCCGATTCCAGGAATGAGGGAGATGAGCAGGTCGATGAGCTTGATGCCGATGAACGGGACGACCAGGCCGCCGAGTCCGTAGAGGCCGAGGTTGCGGCGGAGCATCTTGTCCGCGCTGGACGGGCGGTACCGGACGCCCTTCAGGGCGAGCGGCACCAGTGCGATGATGATCAGCGCGTTGAAGATGACGGCGGAGAGGATCGCCGACTCCGGCGAAGACAGAGCCATGATGTTGAGCTTGTCCAGGCCCGGGTAGGCCACCGCGAAGATCGCCGGGATGATCGCGAAGTACTTCGCGACGTCGTTGGCGATGGAGAAGGTGGTCAGGGCTCCGCGGGTGATGAGGAGCTGCTTGCCGATCTCGACGATCTCGATGAGCTTGGTCGGGTTGGAGTCGAGGTCGACCATGTTGCCGGCCTCCTTGGCGGCCGACGTGCCGGTGTTCATCGCGACACCGACGTCGGCCTGGGCGAGTGCGGGGGCGTCGTTGGTGCCGTCGCCGGTCATCGCGACCAGCTTGCCGCCGGCCTGCTCCCGCTTGATGAGGGCCATCTTGTCCTCGGGGGTGGCCTCGGCGAGGAAGTCGTCGACACCGGCCTCCTCGGCGATCGCCTTGGCCGTCAGCGGGTTGTCACCGGTGATCATGACGGTCTTGATGCCCATGCGGCGCAGCTCTTCGAACCGCTCCCGCATGCCCTCCTTGACCACGTCCTTGAGGTGGATGACACCCAGCACGCGGGCACCCTTGTCGTCCTCCATGGCCACGAGCAGCGGGGTGCCGCCGGCCCCGGAGATGGTGTCGGCGAGGGTGCCGGCGTCGTGCGGGACCTCGCCGCCCTGCTCCCGGACCCAGGTGATGACCGAGCCTGCGGCACCCTTGCGGATCTTCCTGCCGTCGACGTCCACACCCGACATGCGGGTCTGGGCGGTGAACTCGATCCACGTGGCGTGCGCCAGCTCGCCCTGGTGACGCTCCCGCAGCCCGTACTTCTCCTTGGCCAGGACCACGATGGAGCGGCCCTCAGGGGTCTCGTCCGCCAGGGACGACAGCTGGGCGGCGTCGGCGACCTCGGCCTCGGTGGTGCCCTTGACCGGCACGAATTCGGCCGCCTGCCGGTTGCCGAGCGTGATCGTGCCGGTCTTGTCGAGCAGCAGCGTGGACACGTCACCGGCGGCCTCGACCGCCCGCCCCGACATCGCCAGCACGTTGCGCTGGACGAGCCGGTCCATCCCGGCGATGCCGATCGCGGAGAGCAGGGCGCCGATGGTGGTGGGGATCAGGCAGACCAGCAACGCGGTCAGCACGATCAGCGAGGTCTGCTCGTCGGCGCCCGCGTAGATCGCGAACGGCTTCAGGGTGACGACGGCGAGCAGGAAGACGATGGTGAGGGACGCCAGCAGGATGTTGAGCGCGATCTCGTTCGGCGTCTTCTGCCGGGCGGCTCCTTCGACCAAGTTGATCATGCGGTCGATGAAGGTCTCGCCGGGCTTGGTGGTGATCTTGATGACGATGCGGTCGGAGAGGACCTTCGTACCGCCGGTCACCGCGCTCCGGTCACCACCGGACTCGCGGATGACGGGGGCCGACTCGCCGGTGATCGCCGACTCGTCCACCGAGGCCACACCCTCGACGACGTCACCGTCGCCCGGGATGACGTCACCGGCCTCGCAGACCACCAGGTCACCGATCCTCAGCTCGGTACCCGGCACGGACTCCTCGCCCGCGCCGTCCTTGGTCAGCCGGCGGGCGACGGTGTCGGTCTTCGCCTTGCGCAGGGTGTCGGCCTGCGCCTTGCCGCGGCCCTCGGCCACCGCCTCCGCAAGGTTGGCGAAGATCGTCGTCAGCCAGAGCCAGGCGGTGATGGCCCAGCCGAACCAGTCGGTCGGGTCCTTGACCGCGAGCACCGTGGTGACCACCGAGCCGACGAGGACCACGAACATGACGGGTGACTTGACCATGACCCGCGGGTCCAGCTTGCGGACCGCGTCCGGGAAGGACTTGACCAGCTGCTTGGCATCGAACAGGCCGCCGCCCACGCGTCCGGCCTCGGGCTTGTGGCCCGTCGGGACGTCGCTGTGCGGTGCCGGGGTGACAGGGGCGGTGGACATCGCGTCCTCGTGCTTCTTTGCGTCAGTGGTCATGACCCCAGCCCCTCGGCGAGCGGACCCAGCGCCAGCGCCGGGAAGAACGTCAGGCCGGTGATGATCAGGATCGCGCCCGCGAGCAGCCCGGTGAACAGGGGCTTCTCGGTGCGCAGGGTGCCCGCGGTAGCGGGCACCGGGGTCTGCTCGGCAAGCGCCCCGGCCAGGGCCAGGACGAACACCATCGGCAGGAACCGGCCCAGCAGCATGCACAGGCCGAGCGTCGTGTTGAAGAACGGCGTGTTGGCGCCGAAGCCGGCGAACGCGGAGCCGTTGTTGTTCGACGCGGAGGTGTAGGCGTACAGGACCTCGGAGAAGCCGTGGGCCCCCACGTTGGTCATGGCTTCCTTGCCGTCCGGCAGCGCCATGGCCACGGCCGTGCCGACCAGCACCAGGGCGGGCGTGATCAGGATGTAGCACGCGGCGAGCTTGATCTCGCGGGTGCCGATCTTCTTGCCCAGGTATTCGGGAGTGCGACCCACCATCAGACCGGCCAGGAACACCGCGATCACAGCCATGATCAGCATGCCGTAGAGGCCGGAGCCGACGCCACCGGGCGCGATCTCGCCCAGCATCATGCCCAGCAGCAGCACGCCGCCCGACAGGCCGCTGAAGGAGTCGTGGAACGAGTTGACCGACCCCGTCGAGGTCATCGTGGTGGAGACCGCGAACAGCGAGGACGCGCCTTCGCCGAACCGCTGCTCCTTGCCCTCCATCGCACCACCCGCCAGCTGCGAGGCAGTGCCCGGGTGGGCGTACTCGATCCAGGTCACCAGGACCACGGCCACGAACCAGATCGTTCCCATCGCGGCGACGATGGCGTAGCCCTGCTTGACGTTGCCGACCATCTTGCCGAAGGTGCGCGGCAGCGAGAAGGGGATCACGAGCAGGAGGAAGATCTCCAGCAGGTTCGTGAAGCCGTTGGGGTTCTCGAAGGGGTGGGCGGAGTTGGCGTTGAAGTAACCGCCGCCGTTGGTGCCCACGTCCTTGATCGCTTCCTGGGAGGCCACCGCGCCGGGCGAGATGCCCTGCGTCTGGCCGGTCACCGTGGTGAGCTCGTGGATGCCGCCGAAGTTCTGGATGGCGCCGGCGGCGACCAGCACGATGGCGGCGATCACGGAGAGCGGCACCAGGATGCGGACGGTACCGCGGACCAGGTCGGCCCAGAAGTTGCCGAGCTCGCCGGTGCGGGAGCGCGCGAAGCCCCGGACGAGCGCCACCGCGACGGCGATACCGACGGCAGCGGAGACGAAGTTCTGCACCGCGAGGCCGGCGGTCTGGGTGATGTGGCTCATCGCCGCCTCACCCGAGTACGACTGCCAGTTCGTGTTCGAGACGAACGACGCGGCGGTATTGAACGCCTGGTCCGGGTTGATCGCCTTGAAGCCGAGCGAGAGCGGCAGCACGTCCTGGACGCGCTGGAGCACGTACAGCAGCAGCACGCTCACCGCGGAGAAGGCCAGCACCGCCCGCAGGTAGGCGGACCAGCGCATCTCGGCGTTCGGATTGGCACCCACACTGCGGTAGATCCACTTCTCCACCCGCAGGTGCTTCTCGGAGGAGAAGACGGCGGCCATGTAGTCGCCCAGCGGGCGGTGCACCAGAGCCAGCGCGGCGACCAGCGCCGTCACCTGGAGCACGTCAGCAAGAACGGGGCTCATATCGGGGCTCAGAACCTCTCCGGCTTGACGAGGGCGAGGATGAGATAGCCCAGCAGAGCGACGGCCACGACCAGGCCGATGATGTTCTCGACGGTCACAGCTTCGTCACCCCCTTGGCGATGAGAGCCACCAGCGCGAAGACCGCGACCGTGGTGACGACGAAGGCCACATCGGCCATCGTGAGCTCCTGGATGAAGTGGGTGTGGTGAATCGGCCAGGGTGGCCGGACAAGAGCTAATCGCGTCGGCAGTGAGCCGTTAAGACTTCTTGACGGCTCTCATACGCCCGCCGACACGGCCTTAACGGATTCCATACGAGAAGCCGTGCGCGGACCTGCTGGACACCCCCAGGAACGGACCGGCCGGCGACGCGCTCGGGCGGGCTGGGCTCCGTACAGAACACGCCGAGGCAAGCCGGCCTCCCAGCGCCTTGCCACATCAAATCGGCACGGTTCAGCGCACCCTCCCCCGCGGTTTCAGCGCCACCGGCGGGAGTTCAGGAGCGGGCAGTCGGCCGTCGTAGCCTTCCACTCGGCCGAATCGCGTGCCGTTCATCCAGTCCTCCCTGGCCTGTGCGATGTCCTCATGGGACCGCCCGATGAAGTTCCACCACATCACGAGCTCCTCCTCGAAGGGCTCGCCGCCGAGGAGCATCAGACCGGCGTCGGACTCGGCGCGCAGGGGGAGTCCGGTGCGTCCGCAGCCCAGGTAGAGCATCGAACCGGGGAGTACCGGCACTCCGTCGACATGCACCTCCCCGGACATGCTCAGTACGGCGTATTCGAAGTCGGGCTCCAGAGGGAGCGTGGTGCCGGTGCCGCGGGCGAGGGCGAGGTCCGCGCCGACAATGGGGGTGTACGCCGTGCCGGGCGAGGCGGCGCCGTCGAGTTCGCCGAGGATGACGGTCGCGCGGAGGCCGGGTGCGGTGACGACGGGCAGGTCGGGGTGGTGCTGGAAGCGGGGTTCGGTGTGGCGGTGCGTCTCGGGCAGGGCGACCCAGAGCTGCGCGCCGTGCAGGAATCGGGCGTGCGGCCTGGGGCTCTCCTCGGAGTGGCTGATGGCCCGGCCGGAGGTCATCAGGCCCAGTTCGCGTGGGCGGATCGCCTGGAGGCTGCCGAGGCTGTCACGGTGGAGCACTTCGCCCTCGTGGAGCCAGCTGACCGTCTGGAGGCCCATGTGCGGATGGGGCGGGACCTGCATGCCGGGCTCGTCGGCGATGTCGTCGGGTCCGTAGTGGTCGACGAAGCACCACGCGCCGACCATGCGGCGGCCGAGGTTGGGCAGCAGCCTGCGGACTTCGGTGGACTCGCCGAGCTTCACCTGGCGGGGACTGAGGAGCTCACGGACCGGTTCGGCGACGACGAAGCCCCTGCCGCCGCACACGGACGGCACGGCCTGACGATCGAGATTGCTCATGGCGTTCAACCTATTCCTGTGCGTGACGGGGTCGTGAGCCCCACGCCCGATCCCCAGTAGTGGAATGTTCAACCATCCCTCGTGGTTTCCCGGGCATGACGGAGATCTACTACGACCATGGAACGCCGGCCGAACGCTGGGAGCGGGCACAGCTGTTCTTCGACGCCAGGGAGTACGCGACCGCGGCAATCGTGCTGAGAGGGCTGGTCGACGAGGACCCCTCGCCGGTCGCACCGCGTCTGCTCCTCGCCCGTGCCTACTACCACTCCGCGCAGCTGAAGCGCGCGGAGACGGAACTGCGGGCCGTCCTGGAACGCGATCCCGTGGAGTCCTACGCGCGGCTGATGCTGGGCCGCACCCTGGAGCGGCAGGGCCGTGCCGCCGAGGCGGAGCCGCATCTGCGGCTGGCAGCCGCCATGAGCGGGGAGGCGTGAAGCGTGGGCGGGGAGGCACGGGGCACTGGCGGGGCGGATGCCCCGGGCGCGGACGTCTCGTAGGGCAGTGCTCCGGGCCGCGGCAGCCGATGGCGGCGGCCCGGACCACGGCCGCCGAGGGCGGCGGCACGGACCGGGACGACGACCAGGACCACGGCCGGGACCGGGACCACGCCTCGGACGCGGGACGACGCGTACCGGCCCACGACCAGGACCCGCGCCGCGCTCTCGGATGCGGACGACGCCCCGGGCCGCGGCCGGCTGGGACGGGGCCCGCGGCCGCGGCCCGGACGCGGACGACGGCGAGAGCACGGCCCGGCCCCGTCGGCTACCCCAACTCGTCGACGGCCACAGCCCGGCGACGGCCTCGGGCCGGGCCCAGGCCCCCGGTCCCGGCCGTGCACCGCAACCCGGACGAGGCCCCGTCCGGGGGCCGTGCAGCGGACCCCGGCGCAGGCGGGCCGCAGCGAGGAAGCCCCGACGCACGGGAAAGGCCGCCCGGTGACTCGGCTAGCCTGAAGGCACGATGAACCGTTTGACCACCTCAGCGGGTGAGTTCACGCTCACCCGCTTCCCCGAGGACCCCCGCGACGCGCTCCGCGCCTGGGACGCCGCCGACGAGTACCTGCTGCGGCATCTCGAAGGACACGACGGAGCACCGGCCGTGGACCTCTCCGGCACCGTGGCGGTGGTCGGCGACCGCTGGGGCGCGCTGGTCACCGCCCTCTCCGCGCACCGTCCGGTGCAGATCACCGACTCCTTCCTCGGCCGTGAGGCGACCCGGGCGAACCTGGCGCGCAGCGGTGCGGCCGAGGGCACCGTGCGGCTGCTCACGACCCGGGACGCCCCGCCCGAGCGGATCGACGTCCTGCTCGTACGCGTCCCGAAGAGCCTCGCCCTGCTGGAGGACCAGCTGCACCGGCTGGCCCCCGCCGTCCACGCCGGGACGGTCGTCGTCGGCACGGGCATGGTCACCGAGATCCACACCTCCACACTGAGGCTGTTCGAGCGGATCATCGGCCCGACCCGCACCTCGCTGGCCGTGCGCAAGGCACGTCTGGTCTTCTGCACGCCGGACCCTGCCCTCCCCCGGACGCCCAGCCCCTGGCCGCTGGTGTACGCGCTGCCCGAGGACATCGGCCCGGCGTCCGGTCGGACCGTGACCAACCACGCCGGCGTCTTCTGCGCCGACCGCCTCGACATCGGCACCCGCTTCTTCCTCCAGCACCTGCCCCGCCGCCGCGGCGCCGAGCACGTCCTCGACCTCGGCTGCGGCAACGGCGTGGTCGGCACGGCCGCCGCGCTGGCGAACCCCGAGGCCCGGGTGACGTTCATCGACGAGTCGTACCAGGCGGTGGCCTCCGCGGAGGCCACCTTCCGGGCCAACGCCGCACCCGGCGCCGAGGCGCACTTCGTGGCCGGGGACGGCGTGTCGGACGTACCGGACGGATCGGTGGACCTCGTCCTGAACAATCCGCCGTTCCACTCGCACCGGGCCACCACCGACGCGACGGCCGGGCGCATGTTCGCCGGGGCGCGCAGGGTGCTGCGCCCCGGCGGCGAACTCTGGGTCGTGGGCAACCGGCACCTCGGCTACCACGTGAAGCTGCGCCGGATCTTCGGCAACTGCGAAGTCGTGGCGGGCAACCCCAAGTTCGTGGTGCTGCGCGCCGTCGGACGCCCGGGCCGGCGTCAGCCCCGGTAGGCCTCCAGCAGCCGCAGCCACACCTCGCTGATCGTGGGGAACGCGGGGACGGCGTGCCACAGCCGGTCGACCGGCACCTCGCCCGCGACGGCGACCGTGGCGGAGTGCAGCAGCTCTCCGACGCCCGGACCGACGAAGGTGACGCCGCGCAGGACGTGCCGGTCGAGGTCGACGACCATCCGGGCCCGGCCGCGGTACCCGTCCGCGTAGAGTCCGGCGCCCGCCACACCGCCGAGGTCCTGGTCGACGGCCCGTACGCGGTGCCCGGCGCGTTCGGCCTCGGCGAGGGTGAGCCCGACGGACGCCACCTCCGGATCCGTGAAGATCACCTGGGGTACCGCGTCATGGTCGGCGGTCGCCGTGTGCGCTCCCCAGCGTTCGGTGTCGAGGGCGGCAGCGCCGCCGTCGGCCCGGGCGGCGATGGCCGAGCCCGCGATCCGTGCCTGGTACTTGCCCTGATGGGTGAGCAGTGCCCGGTGATTGACGTCCCCGACGGCGTACAGCCAGTCGCTGCCGGTCACCCGGCAGGTGTCGTCCACGGGCAGCCAGCCGCCCGGTTCCAGACCGACGGTGTCCAGCCCGATGTCCTCGGTGCGCGGGGCGCGGCCGGTGGCGAACAGCGCGTCGTCGGCCTCGACGTGGTCGCCGCCTTCGAGAACGAGGGTGACGGGTCCGGTGCGGTCGGCGCGCACCACCGCTTCGACCGACACACCGGTACGGACGTCGGCCCCGGCCTCCGTCAGCGCCTCCGCGACCAGTTCCCCGGCGAACGGCTCCATCCGGGGCAGCAGTCCGCCGCCGCGGACCAGCACGGTGACGCGGGATCCGAGGGCTTGCCAGGCCGTGGCCATCTCGGTGGCGACCACTCCGCCGCCCACCACGGCGAGTCGTCGCGGGACCCGGCCGGCGCCGGTCGCCTCCCGGCTGGTCCACACCCCGGCGCCGGTCAGACCGGGCAGAGCCGGCAGCGAGGCCCGGCTGCCCGTGCACACGGCGACCGCGTGGCGCGCGGTGAGGACGTGCCGGTCGCCTTCGGGGCCGGTTACCACCACCCGACGCGGCCCGTCGAGACGCCCGTGCCCCCGGTAGAAGCGCGCTCCGGTGCCGTCGAGCCACCGCACCTGGCCGTCGTCCTTCCAGTGCGACACCTGCTCGTCGCGGCGGGCGAGGACCGCCTGTGCGTCGAGCGGGCCCTGCACGGCGTGCCGCAGTCCCGGAACCCTGCGTGCGTCCGCCCGCGCGGTGACCGGGCGGAGCAGGGCCTTGCTGGGGATGCAGGCCCAGTACGAGCACTCGCCCCCCACCAGTTCCGACTCCACCACGGCGGTGCTCAGCCCCGCCGCTCGGGTCCGGTCGGCCACGTTCTCACCGGTCGGACCGGCTCCCAGTACAACGACGTCGTACTCCGAGACTTCGGTCATGAGGCCAGTCTGAGGCCCGTGTGGAGGGGCGGCCACAGGGCATGTGGAATACCACGGTCTCCCCCGAGGTTGTGCGGGGCGGCCCGATACGAAGGCCGGGAGGAAGGAAACGACGTGACAACCGTCGAGCTCACCAAGGACAACTTCGATCAGGTGATGTCGGACAACGACTTCGTGCTGATCGACTTCTGGGCTTCGTGGTGCGGCCCGTGCCGCCAGTTCGCACCGGTCTACGAGGCGGCGTCGGGCCGTCACGAGGACCTGGTGTTCGGGAAGGTCGACACCGAGGCGCAGCCGGAGCTGGCCGCGGCCTTCGAGATCCGTTCCATTCCGACCCTGATGATCGTGCGCGACCGTGTGGCGGTCTTCGCCCAGCCGGGCGCGCTGCCCGAGCCGGTGCTGGAGGACGTGATCGGCCAGGCCCGCGCGCTGGACATGGACGAGGTGCGCAGGTCCGTGGAGGCGGCACAGCAGGCCGAGTGACGACGCGGCGGGCCGGCCGGGCGGACACCGGCCGGCCCGCGGGCTCGGTGGACGACGGCGGCGGGGCTTCGGGCGGAGGGGGCGGACGCCGGCCCGTCACCCGACGGGCGAGCCCTGCCGGCAGACCGGGTGCCCTCCCCGGTCCGCCCGGCCGGTGTTCCCGTCCGTCAGGCGTGGAACGGTCCGGGGATCGGTGAGCTCGCACCCGAGGGCCGGTGTGCGGGCGTCGGCGCTGCGGTACTGGGAGGAGCGCGGCCTGCTGCCCGGCGCCCACCGTGACGGGGCCGTCGGGTGTGGCCCGCGACGGCACTGCGCCGGGTCGCGCTCATCAGGATGGCGCAGCGCGCCGGCTTCACCCTGGCCGAGATCGGGCAGCTGCTCGACGGCAGCGCCACTGCCGGGGCCACCCGACAGTGGAGGGAGCCGGCCGCCCGGAAGCTCCCGGAACCGGACCCGCACATCTCCCGGACGCAGGCGCTGCGCCGGGCCGTCGCGGACTGCCTGGAGTGCGGCTGCATGCGCTTCGAGAAATGCGTACTCCGGAACACCCCCGATGACGCCTTGTGATGACAGACCGTCATCTTACGGCGGGTCCGGCACGCCGCCGAGCCCGGCGAGCAGGTCCGGCCGCGCGAATGGGTCCGCACCGCCGGTAGGCCCGCCCGGGCACCGGATCGGCCGGGCGCCGCGCCGGTCGGGCGCCCGACCGGCAGCGCGTCAGCGGTCGAGGACCAGTGCGATGCCCTGCCCGACACCGATGCACAGCGCCGCCAGGCCCGTGCCCGAGCCGGCCGCGGCGAGCTGGTGGGCGACGGCCCCGGCCAACCGCGCACCGGAGGCGCCGAGGGGATGGCCGATGGCGATGGCGCCGCCACGGGGATTGACGATCGCGGGGTCCAGGTCCGGCCATTCGGCGAGGCAGCCGAGGGACTGCGCGGCGAACGCCTCGTTGAGTTCGAAGGTGGTGAGGTCCGCGAAGGTGCGGCCGGCCTTGGCGAGCGCGCGCTGGACGGCGTCCACCGGGCCGAGACCGAACAGCTGCGGCTCGATGCCGGTGACGGCCGACGTGCGGATACGGGCCAGCGGCTCGCGGCCGGTGGCGCGCAGCCCCTCCTCGTCGACGAGGAGCAGCGCGGCGGCGCCGTCGTTGAGCGGGGACGCATTGCCGGCGGTGACCGTGCCCTCCGTACGGAAGGACGGCTTCAACTTGGCGAGTGCCTCCAGGGAGGTGTTGTCGCGGATGCACTCGTCACGGGTGAGGTCCACCCCTGCGTACGGCACCACCTCGGCGTCGTACAGGCCGTCGGCCCAGGCGCGGGCGGCCTTCCGGTGGCTGTCCAGCGCGAACGCGTCCTGCTGTGCGCGGGTGATGCCGTGCTTGTCGGCGATCAGTTCGGCGCCCTCGCCGAGCGAGACGGTCCACTCGTCGGGCATCCGCTGGTTCGTCATACGCCAGCCGAGGGTGGTGGAGTACATCTGCTGGTGGCCGGCCGGGAAGCCGCGTTCGGGCTTCTGGAGCACCCAGGGCGCCCGGGACATGGACTCGACGCCGCCCGCGATCATGACCGAGGCGTCGCCGACGGCGATGGCGCGGGCGGCCTGCACGACGGCCTCGAGGCCCGAGCCGCAGAGGCGGTTGACGGTGACGCCGGGGACGGACGTGGGCAGGCCAGCGAGCAGCACGGCCATCCGGGCGACGTCCCGGTTGTCCTCCCCCGCGCCGTTGGCGTCGCCGAACACCACGTCGTCGATCCGCGCCGGGTCGAGGTCCGGGGCCCGGTCCACCAGGGCGCGGACGACGTGCGCGGCGAGGTCGTCGGGGCGGACGCCCGCGAGCGCGCCGGCGAACTTGCCGATCGGGGTGCGGACGGCGTCGACGATGTAGACGTCGCGGATGCTCATCGGTACCTTCCTGCCTGTCAGATGGTGTTCGCCTGGTGAACCATCGTTCATCTTCTGGCTCGCCGCCCGAGTCTCTGCCCGGATCCGCCCACTGTCAACGGCCGTGGTCGCCGGCCCGCCCGAGGAGGAACCGAATGACGTCGCAGGACCGGCCGGTCGGCCCCCTGGAGCGGGGCCTGGCCGTCCTGCGCGCGCTGTCCGGCCCGGCCGCGGAAGCGGGTCCGGTCCGCCACGGCGACCTGGCCAGGGCGACAGGGCTGGCGCGGGCCACCGTCGACCGGGTGGTGTCCACCCTGGACCGGCTCGGGCTGGTGCACGGGGACGGGCGGGCGGTGTCGTACGCGCCCAAGGCGATGGAACTGCCGGCCGCCTGGTTCCGTGCCCGTGCCGTTCCGTCCACGTTGCGTCCGGGCGTGGAGCGGCTCGCCGACCTGTGCGACGAGACGGTCGCCGTCACGGTGCCGGACGCGGACGGGGCGCGGGTGGTGCTCCAGGCCGTCCGGCGGCGCAGCATGGCGCCGGCGTACCGGATCGGAGACGTGGTGCCGGGGCGGCACAGCGCGGCCGCGGCGCTGTTCGCCGGCGACGGGCATGCGGCGGCCCGGGACGGCTGGGCGGGCGAGGACCAGTTCGTCGAACCGGGACTGGTGGCGGTGGCCGTGCCAGTGCGGGACGCCGCCGGGCGGGTGGTCTGCGCGGTGAGCGTGGTCAGTCACACCAGCCGGCACACCCTGGACTCGCTGGCGGCCTCCGTGCTGCCGGGCCTGCGGGAGGCCGCCGACACGTTCGGCGCGGCACTCCTGGCGCCGCGTGCTCCCGGCGGCGCGGGCGCCGGCAGGGTACGCGCGGGGGCGCCCGCCCGTACCGGTCCGCCGCCCGTGTCCGCCGCCGGCTCCCCCGTCGCCTCGCCCGTGCGGGCCGCCAAGGAGGAGCTGGGCGCCGGCTTCCTGCAGTCGCTGGCACGCGGCCTGGACGTCCTGCGCGCCCTCGGCGACGACCGGGGCGACGGGCTGACCCTCAGCGCCGTCGCGCAGACGACCGGGCAGCCGAGGGCCACGGCACGCCGCTCACTGCTCACGCTGACGGGCCTGGGGTACGCGGCCGTGGAGGCGGGGCGGTTCCGGCTGCTGCCGCGCGTACTGGAACTGGGCTGCGCGCGGCTCTCGGGCCTCACCCTCCCGGACATCGCCCGGCACCACCTGGTGGCCCTGGTCGACCGGGTACACGAGTCGGCGTCCCTCGCGGTCCTCGACGGATCGGACATCCGGTACGCGGCGCGGGTCCCGACGGTGCGCATCATGAGCATCGACATCACGGTGGGGACGCGCTTCCCGGCGTACGCGACCTCCATGGGGCGTGTCCTGCTGGCTGCCCTGCCGGAGGATGAACGCCCGGTACCCACAGGCGAGTTGGAGCCACTGACCCGGCACACCATCACGTCCCGGGACGTGCTCCGCGGCGTCCTGGCCCGCATCGCGGCCGAGGGACACGCCCTGGTGGAAGAAGAACTGGAGGAGGGGCTGCGCTCCCTGGCCGTCCCGGTACGCGACGGCGACGGCCGCGTGATCGCGGCGATCAACGTCGCACAGCACGCGGGCAACGGCACCGCCGACGCCATGCGCGCGACCGTGCTGCCCGCGCTGCAGGAAACGGCCGCCCGGATCGAGACGGATCTGCGCGCGTACGGGGCGGCCGGGCTCACCCCTCGGGCGTAGCCGTCCCCGAGGGCGCGGCCCTGGGAGTACGGGTCCAGCGAACATCGCGCCGTCTTGTCAGAGCTGCCTGACGTGGGCTCGAGCACGTCCGGGGTGCCCGTTACGGTCCAGAGCCGGCTGACCGGACCAAGGGGACCGAGGCGGGCCGAGGCCCATGTATCCCGGTGACGGAGCGTCCCGACCCCCAGATCCCGTCTGCCGGAGGCAGGAACGGGCTCGGCGGGATCCTGGGGGCGGCCGGCTTCGGACCCGTCCGGTGGGAGACGGTCAGGGTCGATCTGAGCGGCGCACCCGACCTGGTGTGGAGCGTCCTGTCCACCGTGTACGACCTGGGCCCGCTCGACCCGGGCACCGTGGGCCGCCTGCGCACGGCCTTCCTCGCCGACGTGCGGGCGATCACCCGGTCCGACGGTTCCGTGCCGTGCGCGGCGGTCGTCCACCTCGCGTCGGCGCGGCTGGGGGACGACGGCGCGTAGGCGGGCAACGGGTTGTCCCGGGCGTCAACTCGACTCGCGCGGGACGACCGTGACGGCCATCGGGCCGGGGGTCCGAATGCCGACGGCCGGGTCGCGTACGGCGTTGTCGACGAGTGCGGCCAGACACCGGCCGGTGACCGGCTCGGTCCGGACCGTGGACAGCCGTGGACGGAGGAGCCGTCCGAGCAGGAGGTCGTCGGCGCCGACGACGGACGTGTCCTCGGGGACCGTGATGCCCTCGTCCTGGAGCGCCCTCAGCAGGAGCACCGCGTACTCGTCGTTGTAGGCGAAGGCCCCGTCGAGACCGAGGGAACGCCAGCGGGCGGCGAGGGCGGCCGCCGCGGCCTCCGTGCACGCCATGGTGAGGGGTTCGATCCGGACCTCCGTGCAGGCGGCGGCCGCCTCCCGGGCGCCTTCGAGGCGCGGCAGTGCGTACAGGTCGAGGCCCGGCTCCTCGGGGAGGAGCACGCCGATGCGCCGTCTGCCACGTTCCACGAGGTGGGTGACGGCGTTCCCGCCGACCCGCCGCTGGTCGAGCACGACACTGTGCGCGCCCGCCACGCCCTGTGGGCCCAGGGTGATCACGGCTTTCGCGCCGGAACGTTTGAGTACGTCGACGCCGTTCGGCGTCAGCTGGATCTCTCCGAGCGAGACGACGGCGACGGGGCGCAGTTCGGCCCAGGCGCGGGCGGCCTCGTCGGCGTCGAGCCCCAGGCTTCCGTACTGGACCACGGTGTAGTCGAGTCGGCGCATGGCCCACTGGAAGTCCTTGAAGAATTGGCTGGAGAGGGGTCCGGCCGGGGCATGGGAGGTGGGCAGGAGCACGATCCTGGTGTGCCCGGCCCGCAGGGCGCGGGCCGCGGCGTGCGGGACGTATCCCAGTTCCTCGGCGGCCCGCAGGACGCGGCGGCGGGTGGGCTCGCTGATCCGTACGGCGGCGGTGTTGTTGAGGACGTAGGAAACCGTGGCGCGCGAGACGCCGGCCAGCCGTGCGACGTCGGCGCTGGTCGGGGCGGGGCGCTCGGCGGAAGTCTCGGATCTCTGTCTCATCGCCTGCGGAATCCTTCCAGACCCGCCGCGCCACATTTCCCGTGGTTGGCCGGAAATGCACGCCCTGCGGCGACGACACCTGCCACGATGATCCATCGGTACCGCACAACTGTGCTCACCTGGGACGTTGTGCGTCCCGCCGGCGCTCGTGCCGGTCCGGTCGCACGACGCCGCAGACGAGGAGACGAAAGGGGTCGACGTGCTCCTGCACACCCGGACCTGGGGCGAGGGGGACCGCGTCGCCTTCCTCGTCCACGGAATGATGGCCGATCATCGCACCTGGCGGCGGGTGGGACCGGCGCTCGCCGAGCGGGGCTACCGCGTGATCGCCGTGGATCTGCGGGGTCACGGCGCCAGCGGCCGCGGCCCGTACGACGTGCAGCACTTCGCGGACGATCTGGTCGAGACCCTGCCGACGGGCGCCGATCTGGCGATCGGGCACTCCCTGGGCGGGCTCGCCCTGTCGCTGGCGGTGGAGCGGCTGCGGCCGCGGCGGGCGGTGTACTCCGATCCGGCCTGGCGGGCGCTCGACGCCGACGGGGGCTTCGATCCCCGGGTGTTCATCCGGTACAAGTCCGCGGACCGGGCCTGGATCTCGGCACTGAATCCACGCTGGGACTCCTCGGACATCGACATCGAGCTGGACACCATCGCGCTGTGGGACTCGGAGACGGCGGTCGGCCTGTCCGTGCCGGACAGCCGGGACCCGATGCCGGCGGCCCCCGTGGTGCCCTCGCTCGTGCAGCTGTCCGATCCGAGCTTCCTGATCCCGCCGGACCGGGCGGCCCTGCTCGCGGAGCGCGGGTTCGACGTCCGCACGGTCCGCGGTGCCGGTCACACGATCCACCGGGACGATTTCTCCGGGTTCATGTCCTCGCTGGAGGACTGGATTTGAGAACCGCGCGGATTCGGCCACATGCAGCCCCTCGTGTGGTTACTCTGGGTACTACCAGCGAGTAACAGGGAGGTCCCGTGTCGGAGTCCCGGTCGGCAGGCCTGCGCGAGACCGCCCGCGGTCTCGCCCGAGGCGAGGTGTCCGCACGGCAGTTGACCGAACGGACCCTGGAACGCATCGCCGCATCGCAGCCCGTCCTGAACGCCTTCCGCGTCGTCCGTACGGAGGCCGCACTCGCCGAGGCCGACGAGGCCGACCGGCGGCTGGCCGAAGGGGTGCGGCTGCCGCTGCTCGGGGTGCCGGTCGCCGTGAAGGACGACATGGACGTGGCCGGCGAACCGACCGCGTTCGGCTGCCCGGGTGACTTCCCCCGCAAGACGGTGGACAGCGAGGCCGTACGCCGGCTCAAGGCGGCCGGAGCGGTGATCGTCGGCAAGACCAACACACCCGAGCTCGGCCAGTGGCCGTTCACCGAGGGGCCCGCCTTCGGCGACACCCGCAACCCCTGGAACACCGGCCACACGCCAGGCGGTTCGTCGGGCGGCTCGGCCGCCGCGGTCGCCGCCGGTGTCGTGCCCGCCGCCCTCGGATCCGACGGGGCCGGCTCCATCCGGATCCCGGCGGCCTGGACGCATCTCGTCGGCATCAAACCGCAGCGCGGACGGATCTCCACCTGGCCGGAGCCCGAGGCCTTCAAAGGGATCACCGTGAACGGCGTCCTGGCCCGCACCGTCGCCGACGCGGCACTGCTGCTCGACGCGGCGAGCGGATCGCACCCCGACGAACTGCACCGGCCGCCCAGCGTCGACGCGTCGGCCGCGGCGCACCGGGACCCGGGACGCCTGCGCATCGCGCTCTCCACCCGGATGCCGTTCACCGCCACACCCAAACGGCTCGAACCGTCCGTGCGGATCACGGTGATCCGGCTCGCCGAACGACTGGCCGCCCTGGGCCACGACGTCGTGGAGGCCGATCCCCGCTACGGGATGATCGGCCCCGCGTTCGTCCCACGGGCCACCGCGGGGCTGCGCGAATGGGCCGCGCGGGTGCCGGAACCGACCCTGCTCGACCCGCGGACCAGGCGCGCCGTCCAGCTCGGCGGCCTGCTGGCCGGCGCCCCGCTGCGCCTGGCGCGCGACGCCGAGCGCCTGCTGCACCGAAGGATCGGCGCGATCTTCCAGCGCTACGACGTGGTGCTCGCACCCACCACGGCGACCCCGCCGCCGCCGATCGGAGCGATGGCCGGGCTGTCCGGCTGGAACACCGACCGGGCGATGATCGCCGCCTGCCCCTACGCCTGGCCGTGGAACGTCCTGGGCTGGCCCGGTGTGAACGTGCCCGCGGGGTTCACCGCGGACGGCCTTCCCCTCGGCGCCCAGCTGCTCGGCCCGGCCAACTCCGAACCACTGCTGATCTCGCTCGCGGCCCAGCTGGAGGACGACCAGCGCTGGTTCGAGAAGTGGCCGTCCCACTCCGGTGCCGACGCGGTCGGTCCCCACACGGGCGCGGACGTCTAGCGGTTTCCTTCCGACGGGCGTCCGCCGCCGTGCACGTCCCCTATGGCGGTGCGCGCCACGGGTCGCGTACGTCCCCGGGCGTTCACCCCTCCGCGAGGACGCCCCACAGTTCCGGGTCCTCGAAGTTCAGCGCCCACAGGACGGTGTTCCGGACCCCGTGGCGGCGCAGCACGGGGAGATGGCCGGCGATGCCCCTTGCGTCCTGGTACCAGACCGTGCGCGGCTCGCCCCCGTCGCGGTAGCCGAAGGTCGGCGTCGCGGAGCCGGGGTCGAGCCGGTACGGCGCACCGTGGGCGAGGCGCAGCGTCTCGGCCTCCTTCCACGTGACGTGGCGGGCGCCGCCGCTGCGGCCGTCGGCCCAGTCCCAGCCGTAGGCGGGCAGGCCGGTCTCGATACGGTCGGCGGGGATCAGTGCCGTGGCGTTGCGCAGGATCTCGTCGTACCAGACGGGACTGGACAGCGGTCCCGCGTCGCCGCCCGCCCAGTGGAGGTTGTAGGCCATGATCCGGACGCGGTCGGCGACCCGGCCGAGGGCGGCGTAGTCGAAGACGC
Source organism: Streptomyces sp. NPDC030222 (assembly GCF_055573115.1). Taxonomy (NCBI): domain Bacteria; kingdom Bacillati; phylum Actinomycetota; class Actinomycetes; order Kitasatosporales; family Streptomycetaceae; genus Streptomyces; species Streptomyces sp. NPDC030222. Next base: position 343,095 of record NZ_JBVICA010000003.1, on the reverse strand, counting down.
GGCCGGTGGTGGCGGTCCGCGGGACGACCGTGACCACACAGGTCTTCCGCAGCGCGTGGAGCCGGGCGCAGACGTCGGTGACGAGGGCGGTGTAGCCGTCGCGTGCCGTTGCCGTCGCGACTTCACCCGGAAGGGTGATCGACTCGTAGTCCAGGTCGAGGCCGTCGTATCCGCCGTCGCCTACGAGGGCGAGGAGGGCGTCGGCGTGCGCGCGGCGGTCCTCTCGCCGGGTGACGATCGCGGCGAGTTCGCCGGCGCCCATGGTCTCCATGACCGTGGGCACGACCTTGATGCCGACGTCGCGAAGGCCGTCGACGATCCTGCGGTCGCCGGCGCCGGGATGCTCCCGCACGGTCCGCGCGGACACCGCCTGGTACCAGAACGGGCTGACGGTGTGCAGCTGCGAGGCATGGCGGAGTGCGTCCTGGTAGGCGCCTTCCTGGTCCCAGTAGGGCAGCCAGGCCGAGACGGTCCGTCCGGCGGGCGGCGGGCCCGTGGGGTGAGCCGCCGCGGGTGCCGCCGGGAGGGCGAGGGCGGGCAGCGCGGCCGTGAGGAGGGCGGCCAGCAGACGGACGAGGGCACGGCGTGCCGCGGAGCGCATCATGATCCAAGCGTCGGTCCCGATCGGCCGCCCTGCCCTGCGGAATGGGCCGTACAGGTTCTAACGTGGCAAGAGTGACGAATCCGCTCGACGGTCTCGGAGGGCTCGGCGATCTGCCGGGCCCGCCCGGACCTGCGGCGCCGCACGAGGCGGACCCGCCTGAGGGCGGTCCGCTCCGGACGGCGTACGCGCCCGAACCGGGCGGGACGACCGCACCCGGCGGGACGACCGAACCGAGAAGGGCGGCCGATCCACGCCCGACACCACGACCCGGCGGCCGGACAACCGAACCGAGCCGGACACCACGAATCAGCAGCCCGACACCCGGCCCAAGCACGACGCCACGACCGGACGAGGTCTTCCGGCCGTGCGTGCCGTACGGGCGGCGCACCCTGCGGATCAACGGCCGGCCGGTGCTGATCGCGGCCCGGAAGGCCGGCGGCGGGCCGCTCACGGCCCGGCCCTCCGGAGAACCGCACCACGACGGCCGCGAACCGGGTCCGACCGGCAGGGGTTCGCGGGGTACCGGCTCGCCGGCGTCGGCCGGACGGTGGCGACGACTCGTCAGCGACCGGGTGCTGCGGCGGCACCATCAGGGCGCGTTCCCGTCGGCGCGCACCCTGGAGCGGTCGCCCTTCGAGCGGGTGACCCGGCGGCGTCGGGAGCGCTACGGGTGGAGCTGAGAGCCGAGCACGGACTCGAACGCCCGCCGTGTGACGGCCTGTGGCGTACGGTCCAGGATGCCGAAGACGATGTGGTCGAAGTGGCCTGCGAACCGGCCGCCGTCCCCCAGCAGGGCCCGGAACGCCTCGGCGACCTGCGTCGGCTCGTTCCGGAACACCCCGCAGCCCCAGGCGCCGAGCACCAGGCGCCGGTAGCCGCAGACGGCGGCGGTCTCCAGGACCCGTTCGGCGCGGGACGCCAGGGCGGCGGGCACCCGGTCCAGGTCCTGGGGGCTGCGGCGCGCGATGACACCGGCGTTCGGGGCGGGCGAGGTCAGGAAGCCGACCTGGTAAGGCTCGTCGAGGAGCGCGCCGCGGTCGTCGCGGATCACCGGGACGCCCGGGGCGTGGATGACCCGGTCGGTGTAGAGGACGTCGCGGTCGGCCCGGTGGTGCTCGTAGAACTCCGGCACGCGGAGCAGGCACTCGTACAGGGCGGAGGACCGGCACAGGGCCTCCTCCTGGGCCTGGGCGCCGTTCAGGAAGCCGCCGCCCGGATTGCGGGCGGAGGCGAAGTTGAGCACGGCGACGGGTCCGGACGCACCGCGGACCAGCCGGTGCGCCGCCTGCGTACTGCTCTCCCCCGTGACCTCCACGAAGGTTTCACGGTCCTGGTCCGGCGTAACCGGAACGGGTTCCGGGCCGAACATCCGGGTCGCGTCCGCGGCCGCCCGCACGGCCGCCCCGATGGACACCTTCCGGCCGTCCCCCGTGGTGTAGTGCCCGGCCCGCGTGGTCTCGACGGTGAGTTGTGCAATCCGTCGCAGCCGTGCACTCATTTCATTTCCCCCTTGTTCACACCCGCCATCGTCGACGTTCGCCCGCCCCTCCGGCAAAGGCTTTTCCCTTCGGAAGGGCACCCTTGTGCGAACCGGCGGTGCGGGATTGGGTGGGAGGCGATGCCCTGCCCCGGGGCGTCCCCGGCTGCAGGATCCGGCCATGGTCTCCTAGGGAGGTTCCGCCATGCCACCTGAGAACCGCAGGAACAACGGGCCGCCGCTCTCCGAGCAGGAGGCGGAGGCACTGCTGCGATGTATCTGCTTCAAGACGGGTCCGCCCCGCACGGTCGGGGTGGAAGTGGAATGGCTGGTGCACGACCTCCGCCGGCCCCATCTACCCGTCTCCCACGACCGTCTGCGGTCGGCCTACACCGCGCTGCGGGCGGTCCCCCTGCGCTCGGCCCTCACCGTGGAACCGGGCGGACAGCTGGAGCTCAGCTCGCGTCCCGCCCCCTCACTGACGGACGTCATCTCCGCCGTCTCCGCCGATCTGGACACCGTCCGGGCCGTACTGCGCCCCATGGACCTCGCACTCACCGGACTCGGTCACGACCCCGTCCTGCCTCCCCGGCGGCTGCTCCACGAGCCCCGCTACGACGCCATGGAGCAGCATCTGGACCGGCACGGGCCGCTCGGGCGGTCCATGATGTGCAGCTCCGCGTCCGTGCAGGTGTGCCTGGACGCCGGGTACGAGGAGCCGGGCCCGCTGGGGCACGCCCGGCGCTGGCGCCTCGCTCACCTGCTGGGCGCCGTCCTCGTCGCGGCGTTCGCCAACTCCCCCTACCGCGAAGGGTGTGCGACCGGCTGGCGGTCGACGCGCCAGGCCGTCTGGGCGGCACTCGACCCGGTGCGGACGCTGGCACCACCGCTGGACGAGGAGCCGCGGTCCGGCTGGGCCCGCCATGCCCTGGACACCCCCGTATTGTGCATCCGCGGGAACGGCGCCGGCCCGTGGACCGTGCCGGACGGGCTCACCTTCCGGGACTGGCTGCGCACCGGGACGTCCACGGGCACCGCAGGAAGCTGCCCGCGGCCGCCCACCCGGAGCGATCTCGACTACCACCTGACCACGCTGTTCCCGCCCGTACGCCCGCGCGGTCACCTGGAACTCCGCATGATCGACGCCCAGTCGGGCGACGACGGGTGGATGGTGCCGCCGGCCGTCACCGTCGCGCTGTTCGACGACCCGGAGGCGGCCGAGACCGTCTACCGCGCCGTCAAACCGCTCGCCGAGATCGCCGGTGATCTGCCGGCGCCCCGCAATCCCCTGTGGCACAACGCAGCCCGTCTCGGCCTGGCCGACCCGGATCTGCACGCGGCCGCCGTCGTCTGCTTCGAGGCGGCGATCGACGCGCTCCCCCGGATCGGCGCCCCCGGCGCGGTACGGGACGCCGTGGCCGCCTTCGCCGACCGTCACGTCGCCCGGGGCCGCTGTCCCGCCGACGATCTGCACGTTCCCGCCCCGGGAAGGAACTGAGCACATGAACGACCGCACCGAGGCCGTCTCCCCCCGGGACCGCGCGCTCGCCGCACTGACCGCCGCACGTGACCGCACGGCGCTCCTCACCTCGTGTGTCGACGAGGCCGATCTCACCGCGCAGCACTCGCCGTTGATGTCCCCCCTGGTCTGGGACCTCGCCCACATCGGCAACCACGAGGAGCAGTGGCTGCTGCGCCGGGTCGGCGGGCGTGAGGCGATGCGCCCCGAGATCGACTCCCTCTACGACGCGTTCGAACATCCGCGGGCCGAGCGGCCGTCGCTGCCGCTGCTGCCGCCCACGGAGGCCCGCCGCTACACCACCGAAGTGCGCGGGCGGGCACTGGACGTGCTGGAAAACGCACCGCTGGACGGCTCGCCGCTCCTGGACGGAGGCTTCGCCTTCGGGATGATCGCCCAGCACGAGCAGCAGCACGACGAGACCATGCTGATCACCCATCAGCTGCGCAAGGGGCCCGCCGTGCTCACCGCCCCCGCGCCGCCCCCACCCTCCGATGCGGGCGGTCTGCCGGCCGAAGTCCTGGTCCCCGGCGGCCCGTTCACCATGGGCACCTGCGACGAGCCGTGGGCACTGGACAACGAACGGCCCGCGCACCACCGTCTCGTACCGTCCTTCCACATCGACACCGTGCCGGTCTGCAACGGCGCCTATCTGCACTTCATCGAGGACGGCGGCTACGGCGACGAACGCTGGTGGGCGCCGAAGGGCTGGGCGCACGTCCGGGAGCACGGACTGGTCGCCCCGCTGTTCTGGCGCAAGGAGGGCGACCAGTGGCTGCGCAGACGGTTCGGCGTCACCGAACCGGTGCCGCTCGACGAGCCGGTGCTGCACGTGAGCTGGTACGAGGCGGACGCCTACGCCCGCTGGGCGGGACGGCGGCTGCCCACCGAGACGGAGTGGGAGAAGGCGGCCCGGTACGACCCGGCGACCGGCCGTTCCCGCCGCTACCCGTGGGGCGACGGGGAACCGACGGCCGAGCACGCCAATCTCGGCCAGCGGCATCTGCGTCCCGCGCCCGTGGGCAGCTATCCCCGGGGGCAGTCGCCGCTGGGCGTACGGCAGTTGATCGGCGACGTATGGGAGTGGACGGCGAGCGACTTCCTGCCGTACCCGGGCTTCGTGCCTTTCCCCTACCGCGAGTACTCCGAGGTGTTCTTCGGCAGTGACCACAAGGTGCTGCGGGGCGGGTCGTTCGCCGTGGATCCGGTCGCCTGTCGCGGGACGTTCCGCAACTGGGACTACCCGGTCCGCCGGCAGATCTTCTCCGGGTTCCGCACCGCACGCGACGCCCAGGACGCCGGAGCCGCCTGATGTGCCGTCATATCGCCTATTCGGGGCCGCCCGTGGCGCTGGGAGACCTGCTGACCGCACCTCCGCACGGCCTGTACCGGCAGTCCTGGGCGCCGCGCCACCAGCGGTACGGGACGGTGAACGCGGACGGATTCGGCGTGGGCTGGTACGCCGACGGCGACCCGCTGCCGGCCCGCTACCGCCGGGCCGGGCCGGTCTGGGCGGACCTGTCGTTCGCCGACCTGGCCAGGGTGGTGCGCAGCGGCGCGGTACTCGCCGCGGTCCGGGACGCCACCGAGGCCGGCGCGGACGGCGAGGCGGCTGCCGCGCCGTACGCAGCGGGCCCGTGGCTGTTCAGCCACAACGGCGCGGTGCGGGGCTGGCCGGGTTCGATGGCCCCGCTCGCCGCGGCGCTGCCGGCCGCCGAACTGCTGTCGCTGGAGTCGCGCTGCGACTCCGCACTGGTGTGGGCACTGGTCCTGCACCGGCTGCGCGAGGGCGAGGCCCCCGGCCAGGTACTCGCCGACACCGTGCCGGAGGTCGCGGCCGCGGCTCCCGGGTCCCGGCTGAACCTCCTGCTCACCGACGGGGAGACGATCGCCGCGACCGCCTGGGGGGACACCCTGTGGCATCTCTCCGAACCGGGCCACCGCGCCGTGGTGGCCTCCGAACCGTACGACGACGACCCCAGATGGCGTGAGGTGCCCGACCGCACCCTGATCACGGCCACCCGCACCGACGTTCTGCTGTCCCCGCTCAAGGAGCCACCCCAGTGAGCCCGTTCCGGTTGACCCGCACCCTGCCCGAAGACGCCACGGACGCCGCTCTGCGCACGGACGTGCTGACCGGCCTGACCAGTACGCCCAAGTGGCTGCCGCCGAAGTGGTTCTACGACGCGCGCGGCAGCGAACTGTTCGAGGAGATCACCCGACTGCCCGAGTACTACCCGACCCGCGCCGAGCGGGAGATCCTGGTCGCCCGGGCCGGGGAGATCGCCGCCCTGTCCGGGGCGCGGACCCTGGTGGAACTGGGCTCGGGCTCCTCGGAGAAGACCCGTCATCTGCTCGACGCCATGCCCTCGCTGCACAGTTACGTGCCGGTCGACGTCAGCGACAGCGCCCTGACCACGGCCGCGGAATCGCTGCTGGCCGAGCATCCCGGACTGTCCGTGCACGCGCTCATCGCGGACTTCACGCACGGGCTGGAACTGCCCGACACGCCCGGTCCGCGGCTGGTGGTGTTCCTCGGCGGCACCATCGGCAATCTGCTGCCCGACGAGCGCAGGGTCTTCCTGCGCTCGGTACGGGGGCTGCTCGCACCCGGCGACGGTCTGCTGCTCGGCACCGACCTCGTGAAGGACGAGGCCACCCTGGTGGCGGCCTACGACGACGCGGCCGGTGTCACGGCCGAGTTCAACAAGAACGTGCTGGCAGTCGTCAACCGCGAACTGGACGCCGACTTCGACCCGGACCACTTCGAGCACGTGGCGCTCTGGGACCGTGACCGGGAGTGGATCGAGATGCGGCTGCGGTCCCGGCACGCACAGACCGTGAAGATCCCCGAACTGGATCTGGTGGTGCCGTTCGAGGCGGGCGAGGAGCTGCGGACCGAGGTCTCGGCGAAGTTCCGTCAGGACGGGGTGAGGGACGAACTGGCCGCCGCAGGGCTGACGTTGCGGCACTGGTGGACCGACGCGGCCGGGAGGTTCGCGCTGTCGCTCTCGACGGCCGACTGAGCCGCGGCGGCGAGGGACCGGCGGTCCCGGTGGCTGTCCGCCGGGATCCGGGGAAGGATCCGGATCTCGGCGGTCAGCCCGCCGGCCGCCGCGACCCGCCACAGCGAGGCGACGAGGGTGTCCTCCCCGACGAAGGCGGCCGCGCCGGTGATCCCGTCGCCCGGGGTGCGGTAGGTGAGCCGTACCGGCTGGACGGGCGCTCCGGCGTCGAGGGCGGCCTGGAACGCGGCGTTGCGGAAGCGGCCCTGCTCCCGTCCGCACCAGGTGCTCCCCTCGGGGAAGACGAGCACCCGTGAACCGGAGGCGAGCGCGCGCGCCATGGTGGCGACCGCGACGGGCAGGGCGCGCAGCCGGTCCCGGTCGAGGAAGAGCGTGCCGCCCCTGGCCGCGAGCGCGCCCAGCACGGGCCAGCGGCGTATCTCGGTCTTGGCGAGCATCCGCCCCGGGAGCACCGAGGCCAGCAGGGGCACGTCCAGCCAGGAGATGTGGTTGGCGACGACAAGTGCCGCCCGTTCCCCCGGTCCGTCGTCCGCGGACCCCTCGTGCACGACACGGACGCGGATCCCGAAGGCGCGCAGCACGGCCCTGCTCCACAGCCGGGCGAGCCCCTCACGGGTGGCGGCGGGCAGCCGCAGCGCCACCGGCGACAGGGCCACGCCCGCCAGCACGGCGGTGAACCCGGCGAGCAGCCGGGCCATGGCGCGCAGCGGCCCCTCCGGGGAGCCCGGGTGGCGGGCGCACAGCGCCGGCGTGCACGGCGAGGTGGGCAGCCAGAGGCTGACGGGACCGCTCATCGCACCGGCGCCAGGGAGAGGAAGTGCCGCAGGTAGCGGGGGTTGGTGCGGCGCAGCGACAGCAGGACGTAGAGGTCGGCGACACCGAAGTCCACGTCGTGGGCGGGCTCCCCGCACACCCAGGCGCCGAGCCGCAGGTAGCCGCGCAGCAGCGGGGGCAGTTCGGTGCGCGCGGGCCGCTCGACGCCCTCGTGGTTCCAGGGCCGCAGCGGCGTGACCCGGTAGTCCTCGGGGGCGAGGTGCTTGGCCGCCACGGTGTCCCAGGTGCCGGCGGCGAGGGTGCCGCCGTCGGCGAGCGGGATGGAGCAGCAGCCGGCGAGCCAGGTGTGGCCGGTGCGGGTCATGTAACGGGCGAGGCCGGCCCAGATGAGGGCGATGACGGCGCCGTTGCGGTGGTCGGGGTGGACGCAGGAGCGGCCGACCTCGACGAGGTCGTCGCGGATCGGTCCGAGCGAGCCGAGGTCGAACTCGCCGTCGGAGTACAGCCGTCCGGCGACCCTGGCACGGTCCGGCGGCAGCAGCCGGTACGTTCCGACGACCTGGCCGGTGCTCCCTTCGCGGACCAGGAGGTGGTCGCAGTACGCGTCGAAGGCGTCGGTGTCGATGCCCGGCTCGGGGCCGTCGAGGCGGGCGCCCATCTCCCCGGCGAACACGTCGTGGCGCAGCCGCTGCGCGGCGCGCACATCGGCCTGGTCGCGGGCGATCGACACCAGGTAGCGGGATTCGGTGAGCGGGGCCGGGTCGATGGCTGGCATCGCGGTCATGTCGGTCTCCTGTGCCGGACGGAATCGGTGGCGCTGGCGCGCCGCTCCTCACTTCTTCCGTGGCCGGCTGGATTCGACATGACCTCTGTGGGGCCCGTGGATGTGCGGCTGCTGAATGGCGGGCGCCGCGCGGGCGTCCCCGAGGAGGGAGGGACGCCTGCGGCGGGCGCCCCTACGGGAGGCGGCGGAGCAGGGCCACGGTGACGCCGGGCAGGTGCCGCGTCGCGGAGGTCTGGTAGTGCGCGCGCAGGGCCTGCGCCTGGGCCTCGGGCAGCCCCAGCAGCGGGTCGGGGTAGCTCTCCCGCCGGGTGTCCACGACGACCCAGACCCGCTGCTCGTCGCCGAGGCAGGCCGCCGGATCGGGGCACTCGGCCGCCTCGAGTCCGTGCCGGTCGGCGGCCGACTCCGCGAGGAACACGTCGCGCATCTTCAGGTCGCGGGGCAGGTAGTAGCGCATGCCGGCTTCGAACATGCGCCAGTCCGCCCGGTCGTAGACCACCGCGTCCCCGGGGGCGTGGTGCTTGCGGACGAGGCGTGCGGCGCTGACGAAGTCCGGGTCCTGCGGGTTGTGGGCGTAGGACTCCCGCATGGGGAGCTGGTCGGGCAGGGTGAGCAGGGCGAGGGCCAGCAGGCCCGCCGCGATGCCCGCGCGGGACCTCGCGGCGGCGAGCCCCGCGCCCGCCAGCACCGCCCATGCGGGCAGGGTGAACAGCAGGTAGCGGTAGAAGAAGTACGAGATCTCCCCGTGCGACACGGCCCAGATCACCAGCGGGGGCAGCAGGGCCGCGGCGGTGACGGACAGGACGCTGCCCCGGCGCTTGCGCCACACCGGTGCGGCCAGGACGACGACCGCTCCGGCGACCAGGCCGGAGGCGAACAGCTCCGGCCAGAAGGTGACCAGGCTCCACAGGTCGGGGTGGGCGATCCAGGCGATCTGGTCCTCGGCCTGGGCCACGCCGAGCAGGATCACCGGAACGGTGCAGGCCACACCGGCCAGGGCGGCGCGGCTGAAGGCCCACAGGACCCGTAGTCCGGACCGGGCCTGCAGGACCACCGGGACGAGATGGCCGATCAGCGCGGTGAGGGCCACGACGTGCAGCAGGCCGACCGCCGCCACGCAGAGGGCGTAGCCGGTCCATCGCAGCCGGCTCGTCGGGCGGTCCAGGGCCCGGAGCAGCAGCAGGGTGGCCAGCGCCACGGCGCAGACCACCATGGCGTACGGGCGGGCCTCCTGGCCGTACCGGCTGACCACCGGGATCAGGGCGAACAGCAGACCGCCGGCGAGACCTGCGCGGCGGTCGAAGAGCCGCTGCCCGATGAGTGCCACGCATGCGGCGGCACCGGCCATGGCCAGTGCCGAGGGCAGCCGCAGGGCCAGCGGGGAGTCGCCGAAGAGCGCTGTCCACCCGTGCAGGAACAGGTAGTACGCGCCGAGCACCCCGTCCACCCGCTGCACCGTGGCCAGCAGCTGGCCGATGCTCCGGGAGGCCACGTCCCAGCTGTTCAGCTCGTCGCCCCACAGCTGCGGCCGGTGGATCATGATCAGCGACAGGGCGAGGGCGAGCACCGCCGGGAACAGCCAGACGCCCGACCGGGTCGTCCCGGGCTGCCGGGCGGCGGGGACCTTCGGTGCGGCGTCGTCCTGGGCGGTGGCCGTCGTGTCCCGGTCGGTCGGGGGCGGGGGGAGAAGTGCCATGCCGACAGCCTTAGCGGACGTCGCTCGCCCGGTGCCGGGCGCGGCCTGCCGAAGACGGCGGGTTTCCCCCGTTCGGCGGACTCCGATACCCGGTCCGGCACGGGGCTGCTGCACCGTGGAGTGACGGAACGAGAGGAGACCGGCTCCCATGTCGAACCACACCTATCGGGTCACCGAGATCGTGGGCACCTCGCCCGACGGACTGGACCAGGCCATCCGCAACGGCATCACCCGGGCCGCGCAGACCCTCCGGGGCCTCGACTGGTTCGAAGTGACCCAGATCCGCGGGCACATCGTGGAGGGGGCGATCGAGCACTACCAGGTGGGGCTCAAGGTCGGCTTCCGCCTGGAGGACTCGGAGTAGCTTTCATGTACGGCCCTCGCCCTCCTGGGCCTCCGTGAGCTGCTCCGAGGGAGTCGCCCAGCGGGCGCGAACGACGCGGAACCCGGCCTTCTCCGCGGCGTCGCACACGAGTTCGTCGTCGTCGACGAGCATGCGTATCTCCCGGCCGCCACCCAGCCTGTGCAGTACCTCCAGCTTGGTCTGCCGGGCGGGGCGGCGGTCGTCGTTCCGGCGCATGTGCAGGCGTCCCTCGGGCAGGCCGTGCCGGGCCAGCCAGTCAAGGGTGTCCCGTCGGCACCGCTCGGGCCGGCCGGTCAGATAGACGATCTCGCACTCGACCAGGCTGTCCAGGACCAGGTGGACGCCCGCCGTCAGCGGCGGGTCGTCCGGGGCCGCCGCGAAGAAGCCCTTCCAGTCGCGCGGCCTGCGGTCCAGGAAGTGCTGCCGGTGGGCGGTGTCGGCCAGCGTGTTGTCCAGGTCGAAGACGGCCAGCGGCCGGGATGTCGGTGTCATGCGGATCACCCTAGGGGTCCGGTGGATCAGGTCGGACGGCCGCTGGGCGGCCTGGCCGGGAATCCCGGCGCGACGGGAGCGTTGAACCCGTGTGACATCGAGATTCCCGGCGACCCGGGTCTCCGTGCCGGCCGCTCCCGTGTCCGGGAGGGCCACGGCCCCGGCGAGGCCGTGCGCGACACGGTCAGCGTTCGACCTTGCGGGCCGCCCGCAGCCACTCCTTGTTCATGGCGGCGATGGACGGCAGGGGGATGCCCTTGGGGCAGGCGGTGGCGCACTCCCCCGTGAGGGTGCAGCCGCCGAAGCCCTCCTCGTCCATCTGCGCCACCATGTCGAGCACCCGAGTATCGCGTTCCGGCGAGCCCTGCGGCAGCACGTTGAGGTGGTTGACCTTCGCCGAGGTGAACAGCATCGCCGAGCCGTTGGGGCAGGCGGCCACACAGGCCCCGCAGCCGATGCACTCGGCGTGCTCGAAGGCGTGGTCGGCGGCGGCCTTGGGCACCGGGGTGGCGTGCGCCTCGGGCGCGGAGCCCGTCGGTGCCGTGATGTACCCGCCGGCCTGGATGATCCGGTCGAACGCCGAGCGGTCCACCACGAGGTCCTTGACGACCGGGAACGCGGAGGCGCGCCACGGCTCGACGTCGATGGTGTCGCCGTCGTGGAAGGAGCGCATGTGGAGCTGGCAGGTGGTGGTGCGCTCCGGGCCGTGCGCATCGCCGTTGACGACCAGGCTGCAGGCCCCGCAGATGCCCTCGCGGCAGTCGTGGTCGAAGGCGATGGGGTCGTCGCCGCGCAGGATGAGTTCTTCGTTGAGGGTGTCGAGCATCTCCAGGAACGACATGTCGGAGGAGATGCCGTCGACCGAGTAGGTGACCATGGCGCCGGGGGCGTCGGCGTTCCTCTGACGCCAGACGCGGAGGTTGAGCCTCATGCGTAGCTCCGCTGGGTGGGGTGGACGTACTCGAAGACCAGGTCCTCCTTGTGGAGGACGGGGGCGGTGCCGGTCCCGGTGAACTCCCAGGCCGCGACGTAGGAGAACTCCTCGTCCCGGCGGGCGGCCTCGCCGTCCGGTGTCCGGGACTCCTCGCGGAAGTGGCCGCCGCAGGATTCGGTGCGGTGCAGTGCGTCGAGGCACATCAGCTCGGCGAGTTCGAGGTAGTCGACGATGCGGTTGGCCTTCTCGAGCGACTGGTTGAGCTCCTCGCCGGTGCCGGGCACCTTGATCCGGCGCCAGAACTCCTCGCGGATTCCGGGGATCCGGGCGAGTGCCTTGCGCAGGCCCTCGTCCGTACGGGCCATCCCGCAGTACTCCCACATGAGTTCACCGATCTCCCGGTGGAAGGAGTCGGGGGTGCGGTCGCCGTCGACAGCGAGGAGGCGGCGGATCCGGTCCTCGGTCTCGGCGATCGTCCCGGCCACCACCGGGTGGTCCGCGTCGAGCGGCCCGGCCTGCGGGGCCCGGGCCAGGTAGTCGTTGATGGTGGACGGCAGGACGAAGTAGCCGTCGGCGAGCCCCTGCATCAGTGCCGAGGCCCCGAGCCGGTTGGCGCCGTGGTCGGAGAAGTTGGCCTCGCCGATGGCGAAGAGGCCGGGGACGGTGGTCGCGAGGTCGTAGTCCACCCACAGGCCGCCCATCGTGTAGTGGACGGCGGGATAGATGCGCATCGGGACCTCGTACGGGTTCTCCGCGGTGATCCGCTCGTACATCTCGAAGAGGTTGCCGTACCTCTCCTCGACCTTCGCCCTGCCCATGCGCCGGATCGCGTCGGCGAAGTCCAGGTAGACGCCCTGGCCGCCCGGACCCACTCCGCGGCCCTCGTCGCAGACGTTCTTGGCGGCACGGGAGGCGATGTCACGCGGGACGAGGTTGCCGAACGCGGGGTAGATGCGCTCCAGGTAGTAGTCGCGCTCGTCCTCGGGGATCTCGTGCGGGGGGCGGGTGTCGCCCTTGGCCCTGGGGACCCAGATGCGTCCGTCGTTGCGCAGCGACTCGCTCATCAGGGTCAGCTTGGACTGGTGGTCACCGGTGCGCGGTATGCAGGTGGGGTGGATCTGGGTGAAGCACGGGTTGCCGAAGAAGGCGCCGCGCCGGTGCGCCCGCCACACCGCGGTCGCATTGGAGTTCATGGCGTTGGTCGACAGGTAGAAGACGTTGCCGTAGCCGCCGGTCGCAAGGACCACCGCGTCCGCGAGGTGGGCGGAGACCTCACCGGTGACGAGGTCGCGGGCGACGATGCCGCGGGCGCGGCCGTCGACGACGATCAGATCGAGCATCTCGGTGCGCGGGTGCATCTCGACCGCTCCCGCGGCGATCTGCCGCGACAGGGCCTGGTAGGCGCCGAGCAGGAGCTGCTGTCCGGTCTGTCCCCGGGCGTAGAAGGTGCGGGAGACCTGGACGCCGCCGAAGGACCGGGTGTCGAGGAGTCCGCCGTACTCGCGGGCGAACGGCACGCCCTGGGCGACGCACTGGTCGATGATCTCGACGGATATCCCGGCGAGCCGGTGGACGTTGGACTCGCGGGCGCGGAAGTCGCCGCCCTTGACGGTGTCGTAGAAGAGCCGCTGCACGGAGTCGCCGTCGTTGCGGTAGTTCTTCGCGGCGTTGATGCCGCCCTGGGCGGCGATGGAGTGGGCCCTGCGGGGCGAGTCCTGGTAGCAGAACTGGACGACGTGGTAGCCCTGTTCGGCCAGGGTGGCGCCCGCCGCGCCGCCGGCCAGGCCGGTGCCGACGACGATGACGGTGTGCTTGCGCCGGTTGGCGGGGTTGACGAGTTTCGCCTCGAAGCGGCGTCGGTCCCAGCGTTCGGCGATCGGCCCGGCCGGGGCCTTGGTGTCGGCGACCGGGTCTCCGGTCGTGTGGTCGAGGTAGGTCATGTCAGCTCACCACTCCGGTCATGACGCCGACGGGTACGGCGACGAAGCCCGCGGTCAGGACGAGCGCCAGCGCCCCGGCGGCGCCCTTGAGGATCCGCTCGCGGGTGGCGTTGCCCACGCCGAGGGTCTGGGCGGCGCTCCAGAATCCGTGCCTGATGTGCAGGCCGAGGGCCAGCATCGCGACGATGTAGATGACGTTGCCGTACCAGGTGGAGAAGCTGGCGACGACGTTCTCGTACGGATGTCCCTCCCAGGCACGCTCGTTGACGGTGAGCGTGGTCAGGTCGAGGATGTGCCAGACGATGAAGAGGCCCAGGATGACGCCTCCCCAGCGCATGGTGCGCGTGGCGTAGCTCGCGCGGCGCCGCTTGTGCGCGTACCGGACGGGCCGGGCCTTCAGGTCGCGGCGGCTGAGCTGGTACGCCGACACCCCGTGCATGACGACGGCTGTGAGCAGCACGACGCGCGCGGTCCACAGGCCCCAGTGACTGTGCAGGAACGGCTCGCCCATGTGGCGGATCCACTGCCCGTACGCGTTGAACTCGTCGGGGCCGAAGAAGACCTTGAGGTTGCCCATCATGTGGACGACGAGATAGCCGAGCATGATCAGGCCGGTCACGGCCATCACCGTTTTCTTGCCGACGGTGGAGCCCCAGATCATGCGCGTCATGGACGGCCGTCGGTCCGTCCGGGTAGCGAGAGCCATGGCACCGACGCTAGGGCCGGGCATCGCGAGAGGTCCAAGACATGGTCCGGCTCATGTCCATAGGCTGACCCTATCGTTCTCGGTAGGATCGCTTCCGTGCAGTTCCAGCAGCTCCAGTACTTCGTGGCGGTCGCCGAGACCCGGCACTTCACCCGCGCCGCCGAGCGGGTCCATGTGTCGCAGCCGTCCCTGTCCCAGCAGATCCGGGCCCTGGAGAAGGAACTGGGTGCGGAGCTGTTCAGCAGGGCCCGGGGCAATATCGCGCTCACCGAGGCCGGCGAGGCGCTGCTGCCGCTCGCCCGCCGCATCCTCGAGGACGCCGACACCGCACGGCTGGAGGTACAGGAGCTGGCCCAGCTGCGCCGCGGCCGGGTGCGGCTCGGGGCGACGCCCAGTGTGTGCACGGGTCTGCTGCCGGAGGTGCTGCGCAGCTTCCACGATCTGCATCCCGGCATCCGGCTGCTGATCGAGGAGGGCGGTTCACACGACCTGGTCAGGGCCCTGGCACGCGGCGCGCTGGACCTCGCGCTGGTGGTGCTGCCGCTGCCCACGCCGTCACCGGCACTGACCACGGTGGAGCTGCTGCGGGAGGACCTGGTGGTCGTCTCGTCGGCGGTCCGCCGCGCCCCCGGCTCGGGCCGGGCGGTACGGATCGCCGACCTGCGCGAGGAGCCGCTGGTGATGTTCCGGCACGGGTACGACCTGCGGGAACTGACCGTGGCCGCGTGCCGGGCCGAGGGGTTCGAGCCGTCGTTCACCGTCGAGGGCGGCGAGATGGACGCGGTCCTCGGGTTCGTGCGCGCCGGTCTGGGGGTCGCCGTGGTGCCGCACATGGTGGCCGCCCGCGCGGGACGCGACATGCGGGTGACCCCGCTCGCGCCACCGGGGCTGCGCCGCACCATCGCGCTCGCGCACCGCAGCGACGTCGCCCCGCCGCGTGCCGCCCGGGAGCTCCAGCGGGTCCTGCTCGCCTCCCGGCCGGTGGCGGCGGGTCCCTGAGCGTCTCTGATTGGCTTGGTGCGTCTCTGATCGGCTTGGTGATCCCGGGCGTTGCTCAGGGATGTGAGCCGATCGCCTTCGTGCCCTGGTGCTGAACGGCAGGAGCCGACAGCCCTCGTGGCACGTCCCCCCGGACGCCGGCCGGTGAGGTCTCGCGACCCCGCCGAGGAGGGTGCCCGACGTCGCCTGGGCGCCCGGCGCGCATGTGACAGTGTGCCATGGGACCGCCACGGATCGCTGATCCGACTGGTGAGCAGGGGGCCGCCGCGACGCCGCGCCCTTGACGCCGACCGGGCGGTCGTCGCAGCCGGGCCGCCCGGATGACGTCCTGACGGGCCGTAGGACGCCTTGCGGACACGAGGACGTCCTGGCGGAGGTGGATGACGCCTTGCGGGCCGGATGATGACCGCCCTGGCGGGCCCGATGGTCGTACGGGCGCGGTGGATGACCGTCCGGGCGGTGGCAGCCGTGCTCCGGCCGGGCGGCAACGCGCCCGCCGAGCGGTCCCCCGTCGACCGCCCGCCCCGCACCACTCAGCCCGTGACGTCGGCCAGCGTCAGGGAGTGCAGCCGGTCGGGCGGGCCCGGCCGGGCGTAGTACCAGCCCTGCGCCGTGTCGCAGCCCAGATCGCGCAGTTGCTCGGCCTGTACGCCCGTCTCCACGCCCTCCACGGTCACGGCGAGCTCCAGGCTGTGCGCGAGGGACACGATGCCTTCGACGATCTTCACGTCCACGGGGTCTGCCGGGTGCCGCTGCATTCCCCGGGTGAAGGAGCGGTCCAGTTTCAGGACGCTGACCGGGAGCCTGCGCAGGTTGGCCAGGTTGGAGTATCCGGTGCCGAAGTCGTCGAGGGCTATGTCGACGCCCATCTCGGCGAGCCTGCACAGCGGTTTGAGCAGGTCGTCGTCCGCGCCGATGAGCGCCGACTCGGTGACCTCCAGGCACAGGGCCCTGGGCTCGAGCCCTGCGCGCTCCAGGACGTCCACGGTGTCCGCGACCAGACCGGGGTGGTGGAGCTGGGTCGGTGACAGGTTCACATTGATCCGCAGCGGTCCGCCGTCGGCGTGCCGCTCCTTCCAGAACCGGGCCTGCCGTACGGCCTCCTCGAGCACCCAGCGGCCGAGCGGCACGATCAGCCCGGTGTGCTCGGCGAGCGGGATGAACCGGTCGGGTCCGAGGACGCCGTGCTGCGGGTGGCACCAGCGCACCAGCGCTTCCGCGCCGTGCACGCTGCCGTCGCCGAGGTGCACCAGCGGCTGGTACTCGATGAAGAACTCCCCGCGCTCCAGGGCGGCGGGCAGCGCGGTGGTCAGTCCGTGGCGGGTGATGGCCCGGGCGTCGGCCTCCGCGTCGGCCCATTCGAAGCGGTTCCCGCCCGCCGACTTGGCGCGGTACATCGTGATGTCGGCGCTGCGCAGCACCTCGGCCGCGGTGCGCTCCCCCGCCGGGCCCTCGACGATGCCGATGCTGCCCCGGACGGTCAGCTCGCGGCCGTCGAGACGGATCGGGACGCCCAGCGCCGACAGGATGCGGCCGGCGAGTTCGTCGGCGGAGCGGCAGCTGTCGGTGCCGGTGGTCAGCGCGACGAACTCGTCGCCGCCGAGCCGTGCCACCATCTCCCCGGCCCCCGTGACACAGCTCTGCAGCCGGTCAGCGACCTCGACCAGCAGCCGGTCGCCGGCCGAGTGCCCCAGGCTGTCGTTGACGGCCTTGAAGCCGTCGAGGTCGAGGTAGCAGAGGCCGAAGCGGGAGCCGTCGGACGCCGACAGCGCCTTCTCCAGCCGCTCGAAGAACAGGGTGCGGTTGGGCAGCCCGGTCAGTGCGTCGTGGGTGGCCTCGTAACGCAGCCGCAGGTTCAGCAGCCGGCGTTCGGTGGTGTCCTCCATCAGCGCCAGCTGGTATTGCGGGTTGCCGTCGGCGTCCCGGAGCAGGGACACCGTCAGATTGGTCCACAGGACCGTTCCGTCCCCGCGGTAGTACGGCTTCTCGACGCGGTAGCTCTCCCGTTCGCCGCGGACCAGTTCCTCGTAGAGCCGCCATACGTGCGGGGCGTCCTCGGGATGCACCCATTCCGTGGTGTTCCGGCTGCGCAGCTGCTGCTCATGGCCGCCGAACATGCGCATCAGCGTCTCGTTGACCTCCAGCACGTTGCCGTCGAGGTCGGCGATGCCGATCCCGACCGCCGCGCCGTCGAACACGGCGCGGAAGCGGGCCTCGGTGATGTGCAGGGCCTGTTCGGCCGCACTGCGCGCCGAGAGGGCGGAACGGGCGATGGCCTCCTGCTCGGCGAGGGTGCGTTCCCGCAGGGCGCGGGCGAATCCTGCGGCGATCGCGTGCTGGAGCCTGGCGCAGCGGCTGCGGAACTCCTCGGCGACCGGGCCGCGTTCGGCTCCTCCGGTGTCGCCGCAGTACAGGACGAGGTAGGCCTCCACGACGCCGAGGGTGCCGCTGAGCGCGTCGGGATCGGTGCAGTGGGCGGAGACGAGGGAGGCCCCGACCCGCTGGGCCGGTGCGGTGTCGAACGGTCGGGCGTGCAGGGCGTTGCTCAGCACGCGGGCCAGCGGCACGAGGTGCTGCTCGAACTCGGGCCGGGTCATGGACGTGGCCGTCGCCGGGAAGATCGCACGGCTCCAGATGGTGGCGAACCGTCTGAGCCGGTCCTCGTGGCTGTCCGGTTGCCCGGCAGCGTCCGGTTCCGGAGGTGGGGTGCTCACGCCTTGCGTCCCACTCCCGCGAACCCCGAGAACGCATAGGGGTCTTCCTGCGTGGGGGACGTCTCCGGCCGCCAGTGGGGCATCGACACAAGACCGGGCTCGACCATCTCGAACCCGTCGAGGAATCGGGCGACCTCCTCCCGCGGGCGCATCACCAGCGGGTTGCGGATGTCCTTGTAGACGCCGACGACAGCGCCGGCCCGCTCCTGGGTGAGCGGGATGCCCTCGTACGAGGCGTGGGTGAGGATCAGCAGGCTGCCGGGCGCGAGGGCGTCGCGCAGCTCGGCGACGCACGCGAACGGGTCGTCCTCGTCCTCCAGGAAGTGCAGGACGGCCACCAGCAGCAGCGCCACGGGACGGTCGAGGTCCAGCAGCAGGCCGGCCTCGGGCGAGTTCAGGATGTCGTGCGGCTTGCGGAGGTCGGCGGCGACGATCCCGGCCCGGTCGTTGCCCTCCAGCACGGCCTTGCTGTGGGCGACGGCGACGGGGTCGTGGTCGACGTAGAGGACCCGGGCCTCCGAGGACGCCGCCTGGGCGACCTCGTGGACGTTGCCGAAGGTGGGGATGCCGGAGCCGATGTCGAGGAACTGGGTGACGCCCTCGTCCACCGCGAATCGAACGGCGCGGCGCATGAACGCCCGGTTCGCCTGCATGATCTTCGGGAGCCCCGGCATGAACTCCATGGCCCGGCGCGCGGCCTCCCGGTCCACTTCGAAGTTGTGCGAGCCGCCCAGGTAGTAGTCGTAGATGCGGGACACGCTCGGCACCGATATGTCGATGCCCCGTGGGGCCCAGGCGGGTCGCTCCATCGATGTCTCCAACGCATTGCCTCGGCGGACGAGTTGTGGCCATAACCATGGCCCAGTGTTCGAGCCGAGGCTACTGATCGTCAGCCAGCAGGGCGAGTCCAAACGGAAATTAGCGGTCCGTTCTTGGTCACACGCCACCGGCACGTGCGTCCGGCCCGTTGCCGCACGAGGGGTGTGGCAACGGGCCGGGAGGCGCTCGGACTCCGGTGAAGGGACCGGCCCTTCACCGGTCGACCGGTGTTACTTCTTCACGGCCTTGCCGTCCGGGGAGACGGCGAACCAAGTACCGCCGACACCTTGGCCGTTGATGTCACCCGGCTTCTTGTCGCCCGCGAAAGTGTAGAGCGGCCAGCAGTCGATGGTCTGCTGCTTGATGCCGTCGGGACGGTTGAAGACCACGAAGCCCTTCTGCAGGATGCCTTCCGTGTCGCCCTTGTCGACGGGCTCCACCACCGGCCACTTCTCCAGGCAGGCGCCGGTGCAGGCGGTCTTCATCGGCCAGGCCGAGTCCTTCGAGAACCGGTAGACCGTCATGCCGTTGCGGTCGACGACGACGTCGCCGAGCTTCGGGTCCTTGCGGACGGACAGACCGGGCAGGGCCTCCGTCTTCTCGCCCTCGCCGCCCTCGTCGGCGCCCTCCTCGCCCTCGGCCGCGCCCTCGTCGCCGCCGCCCGCCAGGGAGGCCTTCTTGCCGTCGGGAGCCGACGCGAACCAGACGCCGCCGACGCCCTGGCCGGTGACGTCACCGGGCTTGGTGTCCTTGGCGTACCGGTACATCGGCCAGTCGCCCACGGTCAGCTGCTTCGTCCCGTCGGGGCGGGTGATCTCACCGAGGAGGTCGCCGTCGATGCCGGGCGGGGCCTTGACCTCGTCCGGGGTCACGATGGGCCACGCCTTCGCGCAGTCGCCTTCGCAATTCGACTTCGGCGGCTTGGCGGTGTCCTTGTCGAAGCGGTAGAGGGTGTAGCCCTCGCTGTCCGTCAGCACCTTGCCGAACTTCTTGCTGTCCAGCACGGCGAGCTGCCCGGCCGGCTTGGGTCCGAGCCCGGCTCCGGCGCCCGCGCCCGCACCGGCGCCGTATCCGGCTCCCGATCCGTATCCGCTGCCGACGGCCGCCGGGTTGGCGTTGCCGACCGCCTGACCGTTCGGGGTCTGAGTTCCCTGCTCCTGACCACACGCCGTCGTCAGTGTCAGTACAGCCACCGCCGTCACCGCGAGCGAGGCGCTTCGCCAGGTCTTCATTGTCAACTCCCGCTGTCCGTCTGCCGTCCGTCTGCCGGTCCTGGCGCTTTCGCTGTGCGCCGTTCTCGGTCATGGGTACGGGAACGGACCCCGGGCGTGTTCAAAGGTTCTCGAGAAAATTTTCCGGAACCGAATATTCCAGATCCAGTCAAGGCCGATCCCAAACGCAAAGCCCCCATTCTCCCCTGTTCGGAGGAATCCCGAACCGGCGCGGACTGCCGTGCTGCACGGCGGACCATGCTCCCCGACGTGGACCGATCGCACCTCGTCCGGCGGCTGTTGGCGGCCGGTGTCCTCTCCTTCCTGCTCCTGGCCCCCGCGCCGGACGCCGAGGCCGGCAACTGTGCGGCAGCGTCCCTGGGAAACGGCCAGGGGCAGGCTTCCGGCTCCGCGGTCGCGGTGTCCGGGAACGGAACGGCCGTGTGCACGACGGGCTCGACACCGCGGCCCCCGAAGCCGGCGCCCAAGCCGAAACCGAAGCCCAAACCGAAACCCCCTCCCCTTCCCCCTCCACCTCCACCACCGCCCCCGCCGCCACCGCCGCCGCCTCCGCCACCTCCTCCACCTCCTCCTCCCCCTCCACCGCCGCCACCTCCACCGCCTCCGTCCCCCGTGGCCCGTCCCGCTCCGCCCGAGCCGACGCGCCTCGCGATCCCCGCCTACCGAAAGGCCGCACGCAAGGAACCCTCCGGCGGTCCCTCCCTGGTCCACCTCACGCTTCTCGTCACGGCTCCCGCGGTCTTCGCCGCCGCCGTGCTCCGCCCCCGCTCCCGTTAGCAGCCGGAGGATTCCTTGTCGGAATGGCTCGTTCTGACCATCGCGATGGCCGCGGCCTGCGCCGTCGTGCTGACGATCATGATCATCAACCACCGCCGGGTCGGCGAGGACGACGATCCGTCCGAAACCCCGGACGTCATCGAGTACATGACGATGATGATCGGCGTCGTCTATGCGATCGTGCTCGGACTCGCCATCGCGGGAGTGTGGGAGGCGCGCGGTGCGGCACAGGACACGGTGCGGCAGGAGGCGCAGGCCCTGCACGAGATCAGCGCCCGCGCGCAGGTGTATCCGGCGGAGGTCCGTGACCGCATCCGCAAGGACGTGAACACCTACGTCTCGTACGTCGTCGACCATGAGTGGAAGTACATGGCGGCACACGGCGACCTGACGCCCAAGGGCGACCGGCTGCTGGAACGGGTGCGGCGCTCGGTGACGGACTTCGTGCCGCAGACGGACCTCCACGCCCAGGCGTACCAGCCGCTCGTCGACCAGGTGGCCGCCACCGACGCGGCGCGCACCGGGCGGGGGGAGAGCGCGGGGGCCACGATGCCCGGCGTCGTGTGGTTCGGTCTGATCACCGGAGCGCTGGTCACGGTGGGGCTGGTCTTCACCCTGCAGATCCGCAGAACACCGCGGGAACTGCTGCTCGCGGGCCTCTTCAGTGCCCTGATCGCGTTCCTGCTCTTCCTGATCTGGGACTTCGACGCCCCGTTCGGCCGAGGCATCTCGGCCACGGCGGATCCGTTCATCGCCCTGTTCCCCGGAACGGGCTGAACACTTCCCCCGGACGGCCGCTTCTCCGCCGCCCGGGGGACAGGAATGCCCCGAATGCGCGACACCGATCGCGGTCCATCCGGGGCACTCCTAGCGTTTCGGGCAGCGAGGCGCATCACTCGCCAACAGTGGAAACCGGTTCCGCGGTTGCCCTCGTCAGACCCGGAGGATCGTCCATGCGCGCGATACGTGCCGCTGCGGCCGCCGCCTTGCTCGGCGCTGCCACAGTCACCCTCGGGGCGCCGGCCGCGACGGCCGCACCCGACGTCCCCACCATCACCTCGTTCGGTTTCAGCGTCACGCCCTCGACCGTCGCCCCCGGCGGCAAGGTCGTCCTGAACGTCACCGGATGCCGCACCAGCGCGGTCGTCACCTCGGCCGTCTTCGACGCGGTCACCGTCCCCCCGGACAGCTCCGCCACGGCCACGGTCGACGCGGACGCCCGCCCGGGCGCCCTCTACCAGGTGACGTTCGACTGCAACGGCGAGAAGGGCCGCGCCGACCTCACCATCGCGGGCGGCCCCGCCACCCGCACTCCGACGATCAGCGCCACGTCCACCACGCCCGCCGGCGTGCGGGGCGGCCTCGGCGGCTCCAACGGAGTCCGGGCCTGGGAGATCGCCGGTGGTGCGGTCATGGTGGTCCTGGCAGTGGGCGGCACGGTCTACGCCATAAGGCGCCGCGCCACCGGCAGGCACCACTGAGCCTGCAGGCACCACCGGGCGCTCCCCTCTCCCGGGGCCTCCGCGATCCGGAGATCCTTCGAACGCGGAGGGTCCGGGAGAGCCGCAGCCCCCACGGGCCTGTGGCCCCGGTCCCGGCCGGGATCCGGAGCCACGGGCGCTGCGGACCGACGGGAGGTTCGGCCGGCCGGGCCCGGCCATGAGCCGCCGGACACCCCCCTAGGCCCGGCTTCCGCCCGCGCGTCGGCGGCGCAGGACGAAGACCCCGCCGCCGATGGCCGCCAGGGAGACCAGGCCGGCGCCTACGGCCATCTCCGTGCCCGTGGGACCGGCGGAACCGCCCAGACCGCCCTGCGCGCCGCGCGGCTGCACCACGACGAACGTCAGCGAGGCCGACCTCGTGTTGTCGGCGCACCGGACGAACAGGTTGTGGTTGCCGGGACGGGCGTTGTTGTAGATCCGGGCGAGGGCACGACCGGAGGCGCCCGCGGGCAGGCGTACCTCCGGAAAGGCATCGGACGTCACACGCCCTCCGTTGCGGCAGCCGAGCGCTCCGATCGACAGGGTGGCGGACGGGAACACCTGCGACGGACTGACGGTGATGTTCGAGGGCACGTTGATCTGGGAATTCCCACCGCCCGCTCCGTCTCCGACGCGGCCGAGGCCGTCGGCGCCTGCCGTCGGGGCCGAGAGCACGACGGCGGCGCAGGCGGCAGCGGCCACCGCACCCACTCGTGAAGCTCGCATGGTTGACCTCCATGGGCAGGCGCCCCGAAGCGGTGCTCCGGGCGTCGACAATGACGCCTCCCATGACAAACCCTCACCGCACCTGACATGGGCCGCACTTCGGCGGTCCGCCACCCGGTGGGCGACACACCGGGACTCCGGTCGTACTGGCTGACGGATCCGCAGGTCACACACCGTCAGGGAGAGTTCCGGGAACCCGTACCCGGATGGGGCATGCGGGCCCGGACGGCCCATCGTGCCACCCGTTCGCCGCTCAGCGATCGCCGTCCTCCCCGGGCGCACTTACCGTGCGAACAGGCGCGACGAAGGGAGAACCATGGGGCGGGACTACCGCGGCCCCGGGCTGAGGCGAATCCGCCGGAGGCCCTATGGTGCGCTGGCATTGGTCATGCTGACGGGGCTGGCGATGATGCGCAACGGGGTGGACCACCCTTCGGGGCCGCCGCAGCCGGCCGCGCAGGCCGGGGTCGACGCGCGACTCCCCGCCGGATCGGTCGAGGGCCTGCCGCACGCGCCGCCGGCACAGGTGCGCATTCCCTCGATCCAGGTGGACGCCCCGTTGATGGACGTGGGTCTGGACAGCCAGGGCTGGATCGAGGCGCCCCCGGCACAGGACCCCAATCTCGCCGGCTGGTACCAGAACGGCGTGTCCCCCGGGCAGCGCGGCACGGCGGTACTCGTGGGCCATGTCGACAACAACTACGGGCCCGCGGTGTTCTACGGGCTCGGTTCGCTGCAGAAGGGCAGCCGGATCGAGGTGGCCCGTTTCGACGGGAGGACCGCGATCTTCCAGGTCTACGGGGTCGAGGTATACACCAAGAACGACTTCCCGGGCCCGCGGGTCTACGGGGACACCGGGCACCCGGAGCTCCGGGTGATCACCTGTGGCGGCGGATACTCCCGGGGCTCGGGCTACGACGGCAACGTGGTGGTCTTCGCCCGCCTGGTCGGCTCCCGTTGACGGGCCCTTCCGGGGCGGTGGGCCGGTACTCCGGCCGGCCGCCCCTCCGTCATGGGCGACACCGGTGCCGACCGCGACGGCCCCTCACCGGCGTACGGGCGGCACGGCGATCCGGTGGCCGGCGTCGAGCAGTTCCGGCAGGTAGATGCGCAGCGCCGCCACGGTCTGCGAACGGTCGCCGCCGGCATCGTGGTTCAGCACCACCTCGCCCGGCCCGTTGCCGTCGCGCACCCTGCTGACGACGACCCCGGTGCCGGGATCGGTCCGGTCGAGGGTGTCCAGGGTCCAGCCGAGCGGTTCCATGCCCAGTTCGGCACCGATCTCGAAGGAGTCGCGGTCCCAGGCGCCGTAGGGGGCGCGGTACCACTGCGGAGCCGCACCCACGGTGCGTTCCACGAGGTCGCTGGTACGGCCGAGTTCCTGGCGGACCTCGGACCGGGAGATGCCGGGGAACACCGGGTGGGACCAGGAGTGGTTGCCGATGACATGGCCGTCGTCGGCCATCTCACGGATGAGGTCCCGGTGGTCCGCGGCCCGCTCACCGCGGACGAAGAACATCGCGCGCACCCCGTGCCGCCGCAGGATGCGCAGGATCTCGGGGGTGTGGCGGGGATGCGGTCCGTCGTCGAAGGTGAGGACCATGGCGCGTCCGAGGCCGGGCACCGTGAGACGGGGTGTCGTCCGTACAGGCGGCCGGGCGGGACGGTAGCGGTCGGGGGCGTGGGCCGTCATGGGCTGGAGCCGGTACCCGTAGGGGGTGCGCGGCCGGGCGGTGGGCGGGCCGGCCGTGATGGCCGGTGACATGCGGACCGGACCGGCCTGTGCGGGGCCGCGGGCGGCCGGACCGCCGGCGTCCATCGCGGTCAGCCGGACCAGCACGGCGGCCCCGAGGCAGCCCGCGATGCGCAGCACCGCCCGACGCCCCGCAATCATCTGATCCTTTTTCATGATTAATAACTCGCATGGCGGACGCTGCTGCAGGCTCAGCGACACCGGTCGCCACCGCGAAAACACCCGATGGGAGGAGCGCGATACGGACCCGCTACCGGCGGACGAGCGGGAAGGGCAGTGTGTCCCTGATGGTGAGCCCGGTGAGGAACATGACGAGCCGGTCGACTCCGATGCCGAGCCCACCGGTCGGCGGCATCGCGTACTCCAGCGCGTCCAGGAAGTCCTCGTCGAGTTCCATCGCCTCCGGGTCGCCGCCCGCGGCCAGCAGGGACTGCTCGGTGAGCCGCCGCCGCTGTTCGACCGGGTCGGTCAGCTCCGAGTAGGCGGTACCGAGCTCGGTCCCGAAGGCCACCAGGTCCCAGCGCTCGGCGAGGCGGGGGTCCCTGCGGTGCGGGCGGGTGAGCGGGGAGACGTCGGTCGGGAAGTCCTTGTAGAAGGTCGGCAGGGACGTGCGTTCCTCGACCAGCCGCTCGTACATCTCCAGCACCACGTCGCCCGCGGTGTCGTCCGGCGTGTGCGGGACACCGGCGGCGTCGCACAGCCGGCGCAGCACGGGCAGCTCCGTCCCGGGGCCGATCTCCTCCCCCAGCGCCTCCGAGATGGCCTCGTGGACCGTGCGGACCGGCCAGAATCCGGAGATGTCGTGCTCGGTGATCCGCCCCGAGGCGTCCGCCTTGCGGGCGACCGGCGCGCCCAGCGCGGCCGTCGCCGCCCCCTGGATCAGTTCACGGGTCAGATCGAGCATCACGTCGTAGTCGGCGAAGGCCTGGTAGGCCTCCAGCATGGTGAACTCGGGGTTGTGCTTGTAGGAGACGCCTTCGTTGCGGAAGGTGCGTCCCAGTTCGAAGACCTTCTCCAGTCCTCCGACGCACAGCCGCTTCAGATACAGCTCGGGAGCGATCCGCAGGTACAGGTCCAGGTCGTAGGCGTTGATGTGGGTGGTGAACGGCCGGGCGTTGGCACCGCCGTGGATCTGCTGCAGCATCGGCGTCTCGACTTCGAGGAAGCCTCGGTCGAGCAGCCCCTGCCGTACCGCCTGCACGGCGACCGAGCGGGTGCGCACGGTCTCCCGGGCCGCCGGGCGGGCGACCAGGTCGAGGTACCGGCGGCGGACCCGGGCCTCGGGGTCGGTGAGGCCGCGCCGCTTGTCGGGCAGCGGACGCAGGCACTTGCCGGTCATCTGCCAGGCGTCGGCGAAGAGGGTGAGTTCACCCCGGTTGCTCGCACCGATTTCACCGGTGGCGGTGATGTGGTCGCCGAGGTCGACCTCGCTGGTGAACCGGTCGAGGAGGCCGGTGCCCGAACCGTCGCGGGTGAGAGCGATCTGGAGGTCTCCCGACCAGTCGCGGAGCACCGCGAACACGATGCCGCCCAGGTCGCGGACGGTCATCACCCGACCGGCGACGGTGGCGCGTTCCCCGGTACGGGTGCCCGGCGCCAGGCCGGGGTGCGCTGCACGTACCGCCGCCAGGGCATGGGTGCGGATGTCGGACCCCACCGGGTACGGGTCGACGTCCGCGGCGCGGAGCCGTTCCAGTTTGCCGTGCCGCACCCGCTCCTGCTCGGACATCCGGCGCTCGCCGGCGGCCCCCGGCCCGGACTCCGGGCCGGCCAGGCCCAGGGCGTCGATGGACGGCAGGCCTTCGGTGCCGACCGGCTTGGTGACGCCCTTCGGATGGCCCCTCCCCCACAGGCTGCGCAGGCTGGGAACGGACACGAAACCCTCGGCGATGGCCGACGCCAGTCCGATCCTGGCGAGGGACGCTGCGTCGCCGTAGCAGAGGAACCGCGGGTACCACTCCGGTTTGTACTTCACGTTCGAGCGGTACAGCGCCTCCAGCTGCCACCACCGGGAGAAGAACAGCAGCAGTCTGCGCCATGTCCGGATCACCGGCCCCGCCCCGATCCTCGCGCCCTCCTCGAAGGCCGAGCGGAACACGGCGAAGTTCAGGGAGATCCTGCGGACGCCGAGCCTGGCCGCGGTGGCGCACAGTTCGGTGACCATGAACTCCATGATCCCGTTGGGTGCGGTGCGGTCGCGGCGCATGACGTCCAGGGACACTCCGTCCCGGCCCCAGGGGACGAACGACAACAGGGCGAGCAGTCTGCCGTCCGCGGCGAAGGCCTCCACCATCAGGCAGTCGCCGTCGGCCGGGTCGCCCAGCCGGTCGAGCGCCATCGAGAAGCCGCGTTCGGTCTCGGTGTCGCGCCAGGCGTCGGCCCGGTCGACGATCCGCTGCATCTCCGCCTCGGTGAGGGTGGAGTGCCGGCGGACCGAGACGGTCGCCCCGGTCCTGCGGACCCGGTTGACGGCCTGCCGGGTCACCCGCATGTCGCGGCCGTTCAGGTCGAACCGGTCGACGTGCAGGATCGCCTCGTCGCCGAGCTGGATCGCGCCGAGGCCGGCGCGGACGTAGGCGGTGGCGCCCTCCTCCGAGGCGCCCATCACGGCGGGTGCCCAGGCGTAGCGCCGGGCGACGTCCAGCCAGGCCGCGATGGCCGGGTCCCACGCGTCGCGGTCGCCGACCGGGTCACCGCTGGCGAGGCAGACACCGGCCTCGACGCGGTAGGTGACGGCGGCCTTGCCGGTGGGCGAGAAGACGACGGCCTTGTCCCTGCGGGTGGCGAAGTAGCCGAGCGAGTCCTGGGCGCCGTAGGCACCGAGGAGCGCTCGGATACGTGCTTCCTCGTCGCCGTGCAGAGCGGCTTCCATGCGCTGGGAGCGGAACAGGGTGGCGGCGGCCCAGAGCAGGGCGAGCGCGCCGAACAGGCCCAGCAGGAAGAACAGCGGGCGTGGCGGGGCGCCGTCGAACTGCCGGCCGGACGCCAGGCCGCCCAGGACCCGGTCGGCGGCCCACAGCAGGCGCTGGCCGCTCGGCAGCGTCCCGGGGAAGATCTCGACGAGCGCCCAGCCCACCAGGATCCCGAGCGCCAGGCCCGCGACGAGCGTGCCCAGGGCGCGGCGGAACGCGGCACGGCGGGTCTCCGCGTAGAACTCGCGGCGCGCGAGGAGCAGCACGGCGAGCGCCACGGCGCACACCACTGCGCCCGGGATCCACCTCCACTGGCCGAGGGCGATCGCGACGAGGTCGGCGAAGATCGCGAGGCCGAGATAGCACACCACCAGCCACCAGGCGACCTTCTTCCGCGCGCCGATCGCGGCGGCGAGCAGCAACAGGAACACGGCGTACGCGAGGTTGGCGCTGACCGGGACGGTGACCCGGTCCAGGAACTCGGTGACCGGCCGCAGCAGGGCCCGCAGCGGGGCGATCAGCGCGAGGACGGCGCAGTACAGCCCCAGGGCGACGAAGAACGCCGCGAAGGCGCCCGGGACGCGGCCGAGGGCGTGGGTGCGGGATGGGGCGGGAGCGTGCGCCTCGACGCCGACACTCATGGTCCGACTCTAGGAAGCCCACCGCGGGCGCGCCTCTCGGGAACGCCTGCGGGACCGACCCGCCCCGCTCTCCGGTGTGCCCGCCATGACGGCTTCGGTACACGGCTCCGGGACACCGGCCCCGGCACCGGACCGGCGCCGTCCGGCTCGGACGGTGACCGTTCGCCGCACCACTCGTCGCTCCGTTCGACCGTTCGTCGCACACCTCCGCACGCCGCCTGTCCCCGCGCGTGCGATTGCGCTCCGATACGGGCTGCGGGACGCATCCGGAGCGAGCGGAGAGGACGTCGAGGTGAGCACGGTGACCCTTGCGGCAGGAACGGCACGCACCGGGGAACGGGAGCTGGCGGAGCTCCAGCGCGACCACGGGCCGGCGCTGTTCCACTTCCTGCTCGGACTGACGTACGGGGACCGCCAGCGCGCGGAGGACCTGGTCCAGGAGACGCTGGTGCGCGCCTGGCAGCACCCGGAGGCGTTCGAGCGCCCGTACGAGTCGATGCGGCCCTGGCTGTTCACCGTCGGCCGGCGGCTGGCCATCGACGCACGCAGGCACCGGCTGGCCCGGCCGCCGGAGGTGGACGACGGGGTGCTGACCAGCGCCCCGTCCCCGGGGGACCACTCCGAGACCTCGTCGGCGGTCCTCGACGTGCGGGCGGCACTGCGGTCCCTGGGACCGGAGCACCGTGCCGTACTGGTACAGCTCTACTTCCGCGGACTCAGCGTCAACGAGGCCGCGGCGGCCCTCGGCATCCCGCCCGGGACGGTCAAGTCCCGCTCGTACTACGCGCTGCGCACGCTCGCCGGGCGGCTGCCCGGCTATGCCGGAGGGCTCGGCTGATCCCCGGGCGGCGTCCCGGCGTGGTCCCGCAGATCCGCCTCGGTGCACAGGGCGAGCAGCGCCGCCGCCTCGGCGAGCCGCCGGCCGTCGGCACCGCAGCGCTCGCACCGCCCCAGGTGCTCTGCCACGCGCCGGTCCTCGGCCTTCGGCAGCGCTCCGAGGACGTAGGCGCCGAGCAGACGGCGCACGTGTGAACCCGCGGCGGGCGCTGGAGTCATGGGCACCTCGTGTCCGGAGACGGATCCTGTCCTTCTGGCCACGCGGGGCGGGCGCCACCGGTTCAATGCTCCGTGGAGCGCGAGTACGGAAGACGGAAGAGGCGAAGAGTAATGCGTCCGGAGGGTACGAACGGAACCAGTGGCGGCGACCTGCTGGTGCCCATGGCTTGGCTGTACGCCGAGTACATCGCCGACGAGTTGCTGCGCACCGGTGATCTGATGCCACCGACGACACTCGAGTTCCGGGCGGGCAGGAACTCCCTGGCACTGACCATTTTCCTGTCCGACGGACCCGTCGGCGGGGCCCGGGTGATGGCCCGGCTCGACGAATGGCTGTCCCTCACGGCGGACGGCCGCCCCTGGCGCGAGTGGGTGTGCGAGCGTCTCGACCGGCTGGAGGCCGAGGACTTCGAGGCGGGCGGGAAGGACCCCGATCTGCCGTTGGCGCGCGCGGCGTGGCGGTGGCTGGAGGAGACGGAACTGCTGGCCGCCGACCTGGACGCGGTCGGTCCGGCCATCGGGGACCTCCCGTCGTACGACTGGGACGAGGACGAACCGCAGGTGTGGACGCCCGCCTGGCAGCTGGGCCTGCCGCTGGGCCATCTGGCGATCCACCTGTTCTGATGGCCGGCCACCTGTTCCGAGGCATCGGCCGTACCTCCCGGTGACGCCCGGATCCCGTACCCCCTCGCCCACTTGACGTAGAGCGGACGGCGTCGGGGCGTGGGATGCCTGCGGCGCTGCGCGTACGCCGGTGACGCCGTCGGCGGTGGGGGCTCCGGTCGTTCCGGTACCCGGGGACGAGGCACCGGCGACGGACCCGGCGCAGCGCGCATACGTGGCATCGACGACGGTCGGTGTCCCTCATACGTATGAAAGAAGTCCGCGCCGTCCCGCTTCGCGGACGGCGGCGGGTCCGTGGATGCTCCGGATGGCGGCGCCGCCCGTGCGGGGAGCCGTCCGGGCTGGTCGACTGGCACCGGCACACCGGTCGATCCCGAAAGCGAGTACCCGTGGCGATCATCGTGGTCCACGAAGTCCCCGGCGGCACCCGGCAGCAGTACGAACAGGTCTGCGACCGCATCACCGGTGGCCGCGGTCTCCCCCACCATCCTTCGGACTGGCCGGTGCCAGGACTGCTCAGCCACGCGGCGGGGCCGGTGGAGGGCGGCTGGCTGGTGACCGACGTGTGGGACTCGGAGGAGGCCTACCGGCGTTTCGCGGAGATCCTCCTGCCCCATCTGCGCGAGGCGGGGTTCGCGGACACTCCGCCACGGACCCTGACCGCGTTCCACACGGTGTCCGCCTGACCGCGGCAGGAACGGCGCGGGCGGTAGGTGCCGCCGACCGTCACCGGGTCGGCGGCACCGGTGAGGCCCGGACCCCCGCGCGGTATTTGGGAAGGCGGACGGTGACCTTCATGCCCGCGCCGACCGCGGTTTCGATGACCAGGCCGAAGTCGTCGCCGTAGACCTGGCGGAGACGCTCGTCGACGTTGAGCAGGCCGACCCCGGCGGACGGGTCTCCGGCACCGCGCAGGATCCGGCGGAGGCGGTCCGGTTCCATGCCCACGCCGTCGTCCTCGATCACGACCGTGGCTTCGTTGCCGGAGTCGAGGGCGCTGATGGTGATGTGGCTCGTGGTGACGGCGCCCTCCAGACCGTGCTTGACGGCGTTCTCGACGAGCGGCTGGAGGCAGAGGAAGGGCAGCGCCACGGGGAGCACCTCGGGGGCCACCTGGAGGGTGACGGACAGCCGGTCGCCGAAGCGCGCCCTGACGAGCGCCAGATACTGGTCGATGGAGTGCAGTTCGTCGGCGAGGGTGGTGAAGTCGCCGTGCCTGCGGAACGAGTAGCGGGTGAAGTCGGCGAACTCCAGCAGGAGTTCACGAGCCTGTTCGGGATCGGTACGGACGAACGAGGCTATCGCGGCGAGGGAGTTGAAGATGAAGTGCGGGGAGATCTGTGCGCGCAGCGCCTTGATCTCCGCCTCGATGAGCCGGGTGCGGGAACGGTCCAGTTCGGCGAGCTCCAGCTGGACCGAGACCCATCGGGCGACCTCTCCCACGGCTCGCGCCAGGACCGCGGACTCGCGCGGAGCGTAGGCGACGAGCGTTCCGAGCACCCGGTTGTCCACCGTCAGGGGTGCCGCCACCGCCCAGCGCAGCGGACAGTCGAAGTCGTCGCAGGCACTGGCGAAGGCCTTGTCGCGGCCGGTGTCCAGCAGTCCGCGGACCTGGTCGAGGACGTGGGCGGCATGATGACCGCCGGTGCCGTCCCAGACGAGGACGCGCTCCCGGTCGGTGAGACACAGGGCGTCCGTGCCGAGGAGGGAGCGCAGCCGGCGGGCGGCCTTGCGGGCACTGTCCTCGGTGAGTCCGGCGCGCAGCGGCGGTGCGGCGAGGGATGCGGTGTGGAGGGTCTCGAAGGTGGCGCGCTCGACGGGCGTACCGACGTCGCTGGTCCCGCCCGGGCGGCGGGTGAACCGGCCGAGGAGGAATCCCCCGGCGAGGAGCAGGGCGCCCAGGAGCAGCAGACCGGCCAGGACGGCACCGCTCACCGGCGCCTCCCTGCGGCGTCGGCGGGCGTGACGGGGTCGGCGACGGGGACCGGGGCGGCGGCCGTCGTGGATCTCTGCCGGCTCATCGTGGCGGCGCCTGTCCGGCGTGTCGTCGTGGCCCCCCGCCGACCGGTCGCGGCGCGTCCCCGCAGGCCCGCCCTCACAGGTGCCGTCCAGCCCGTCATCGTGGCTCCCTCCCGGCCCGTACGAGGGCCTCCGGCAGATGGAGGCGGGTCATTGCGGCGTCGGTGCCGGGCGGTATCCGGCCCGGTGTCGCGAGGGAGACCAGGATCATCGCGAGGAATCCGACCGGGACGGACCAGAGCGCCGGCCAGGCCAGCAGGGTGCGGAGCGGGCCGGGCCCCACGGCACCTCCGACCGTCACGGCGACGGCGACGAACGCGGATCCCCCGCCGAGCAGCAGTCCGGCGGCCGCGCCGGGCGGAGTGAGCCGGCGCCACCAGATGCCGAGCACCAGCAGCGGGCAGAAGGAGGAGGCGGACACCGCGAACGCCATGCCGACCGCATCGGCGACGGGCACCGACCGCACTGCCAGCGCGACCGTCAGGGGAACGGCGACGGCGAGGACGGTGGCGAGCCTGAAGTGACGTACGCCGCGGTTCGGCAGGACGTCCTGGGTGAGGACACCGGCGACTGCCATGGTGAGCCCGGACGCCGTGGACAGGAAGGCGGCGAAGGCGCCGCCGGCGAGCAGCGCACCGAGCAGATCACCGCCCAGGCCTCCGAGGACCCGTTCCGGCAGCAGCAGCACGGCCGCGTCGGCATCGCCGGTGAGGGCCAGCTCGGGGGCGTAGATCCGGCCGAGCGCCCCGTACAGCGGAGGCAGCAGGTAGAAGGCGCCGACGAGGGCGAGGACGACGACGGTGGTGCGGCGCGCCGCCCGGCCGTCGGGGCTGGTGTAGAAGCGGACCACGACATGGGGCAGCCCCATGGTGCCGAGGAAGGTGGCGACGATCAGGCCGTAGGTGGCGTACAGCGGATGGTCGGAGCGTCCGGTCGCGGCGGGGACGTCGGTGCCCTCGGCGAGGGTCAGGCGTGTGCCGGCTCCGAAGTGGTGCGGGCCGGCGTCGAGGACGAGGGCGGCGCGCTCGTGGTGGCGGCCGTCGACGGTGCCGGTGACCGTCGCGCCCAGGGGGGCGGAGAGCCGCAGGTCGAGGGGTTCGGTGATGTGCACGGTCCGCTGGTCGCGGAGCGCGGCGGGCTCGTCGAAGGCGGGCTGCGGCCGGCCGTCGCCCTGCCAGGCCAGCACCAGGAACAGCGCGGGCACGAGCAGTGCGGTGAGTTTCAGCCAGTACTGGAAGGCCTGGACGAAGGTGATGCTGCGCATGCCTCCGGCCGCGACGGCGAGGACCACGACCGCCGCGACGAGGACGGGGCCGAGCCAGCCGGGCGCGCCGGTGACGATCTCCAGGGTCAGTCCCGCGCCCTGGAGTTGGGGAACGAGATAGATCCAGCCGGCGCCGGCCACGAGGACGCTCACCAGCCGCCGCACCGGCCGGGACCCGAGCCGGCCCTCGGCGAAGTCGGGCAGGGTGTACGCGCCGGAGCGGCGCAGGGGCGCGGCGACGAAGAGCAGCAGCACGAGGTATCCGGCGGTGTAGCCGACCGGGTACCAGAGCATGTCCGGGCCGTGGACGAGGACGAGGCCCGCGATCCCGAGGAAGGACGCGGCGGAGAGGTATTCGCCGCTGATGGCGGCGGCGTTGAGGGCGGGCCGGACCGTGCGGGACGCCACGTAGAAGTCCGATGTGGTCCGGGAGATGCGCAGGCCGAATCCGCCCACCAGGACGGTGGCGAGGACGACGACGGCGACCGCGGCCACCGCCGACGTCTCGTCGGGGCCGGTCACGGGGCCGGGCGTCCTTCCACGAGACGGGCGAAGTCGCGTTCGTTGCGCTCGGCGCGGCGGACGTACCACCACGCGGTGAGGACGAGGGGCGGGTAGGCGGCGAAGCCGAGGACGGCCCAGACGACGGTCGCGCCGCGCACCGCGAGGAACGCCGGCGGCAGCGCCGCGACGACGAGTGCGAGTCCGCCGAACGCGGTGAGTGCGGCGCGCAGTTGGCCCCGCATCAGCGAGCGCACATAGGCGCTGCCGAGCGCGGTCTGCTCGTCGATCTCCGACTGGACGCGGTGCCTCGGGAGCGGCCGCACCCGTCTCGGCTCGCCGGTGACGACTTCGCGGCGGGGCGGGGGATCGGCGGGCACGGCACACCTTCCTGCGACGGCTGAGGGCCGGAGTGTACGCAGCGCGGCCGCGGGGAGGGAAGAGGCCTGGTCAGCGTGCGGGGCGGCGCATCAGCAGGTCGCGGACGGCCTTGGAGTGGCGGCGGCTCACGGGGAGTTCGGCGGTGCCGATGCGGACGGTCATGCTGCCGGCGTCGAGGCGGAGTTCGTCGACGCGGGCGAGGGCGACCAGATGGCTGCGGTGGATACGGACGAAGCCGCGGGAGCGCCAGCGTTCCTCCAGGGTGGACAGCGGCACCCGCACCAGGTGGCTGCCGGTGCCGGTGTGCAGGCGGGCGTAGTCGCCCTGGGCCTCGGCGTAGGTGATGTCGTCGACGTCGAGGAAGCGGGTCACTCCGCCGAGCTCGACGGGGATCTGGCCGGACGGCGGCTCGGCGAGCGGCGGTACGCGGTCGCCGGCGAGTTCCGCGACGCGGCGTACGGCTTCGGCGAGACGTTCCGCACGGACCGGCTTGAGGACGTAGTCGACGGCCTGGAGGTCGAAGGCCCGGACGGCGAAGCCCTCGTGGGCGGTCACGAAGACGATCAGCGGTGGCCTGGCGAACCCGGCGAGGAGACGGGCGACATCGAGTCCGGTGAGGCCGGCCATGTGGATGTCCAGGAACACTACGTCGATGCCGTGCGTGTCCCCGGGACCGGCCTCGACGGCCGCGCCGATGCGCCGCAGCGCCTCGGTGGCGCCGGTGGCTCCCTCGGCGCTGCGTATCCGCGGGTCGTGGCGCAGCAGATAGAGGAGTTCCGCCAGGGCGGGTGCTTCGTCGTCGACGGCGAGTACGCGCAGCATGGGGCCGCAGTGTAGGTCGTGCCGGTGCTCGGGGCCCCGGCCCGGAGACAACGGTGCGAATACAGGCGGTGGGCGTTGAGTGATTCGCGGTTCACCTGCGTACCTCGGTGTGACCGCGGGAAACACCGGGTCAGGTCAGGGAGGAGAGGGAAGTCGTCATGAGCTCACCGGAAGCCCATCGTGATGTGGGCGCCTATGCGCTGGGGGTGCTCGGCAGGGCTGACGCCTTCCGTTTCGAAGACCATCTGATGGTCTGTCCCCCGTGCCGCAGGATGCTCGAGGAGTTCGGCACGCTGGAGGCGGCCCTCGCGGAGTACGGACGGGGGATCCCGGACGGCGAGGCCGCGGCACTCGCCTGGAACGGCAAGCGGTCGTCGGTCGGCGCGGGGGCGGCGGACAACGGGCTGCTGGACCGGGTGCTGGACACGCTGCACGACCGGATGCGCCGCCGCAGCAGACGGCGCGTCGGGCTGCTGGCCGGCGCGGCGGCGCTGGCCGTGAGCGGTGTGCTGACGGCCCTCCTGGCGGGTGGCACGCAGACGCCGGGGACATGGGCGGGCTCCGATCCCGCCACGGGTGCGTCCGCCGATCTGGCGGCCGCGCCCACGGACTGGGGCAGCGACGTGGAACTCCGGATGCGGGAGACTCCGGTCGATTCGGTGTTCACACTGGTCGCGATCGGGCACGGCGGTGAGGAGGTCCCGGTGGCGACGTGGACCGCTCGGGGCAAGGAGTCGCTGAGCATGCACGGTGCGGCGCCGATGCCCCCGAAGGACATCGCCCGGTTCGAGGTCCGTACGGGCGACGGCCGCTGGCGGATGACGGTCACGCCGCCGGAGCAGTGACGAGCCACCGCTCCGGTGCGTGCCGGCTCCGGCCGTGCCGTGCCCGGGCCGGTTCGGGGGCGTGCCGGCCCGGGCACGGTTCGGGGGAGGACCGGAGCGGCTCGGGTCGTGTCGTCTCCGGTGCTCCCCCGGGGGGACCGCCCGCACTGACACTGTGCCAGGGGGCGGTGGAATCGGTGCCGCAGGGCGTCCGGGTACGGTCCTGACGCACCGCGACCCGCGCGAGGGCGGGGGTCAGGACCTGCCGGCCCTGGCCGCGATGGCCCTCATGGCGCCGGGGTTCAGCGGCACCGATTCGGTCTTGGCGGCATCGGCCAAAGAGTTGCCCTTAGCCGCGGCGTTCACCTTCTCCAGGTCGGTCTGCCGGTCGAAGAGCACACCGACGATCCTTCCGGCCAGTTCGGGGTCGAAGCCCTTCTTCACCAGGAGCACATTGGGCACGATCACCGTCGGGACGTCGGCCGGCTGCTTGTACGCGGATGCCGGGATGGTGCCCTTCTCGTAGATGCTGCCGAACTCCTTGCGCAACGCCGGCAGCACCGGGGTGACGTCGAGAAAGCGCACCTTGCCGCCCAGTGTGGTGGTGAGGTCGGTGATGCCCGCGGTGGGCAGTCCCCCGGACCAGAACAGGGCGTCCACGGTGCCGTCCTTCATGGCCTCCACCGTCTCGGGCAGTCCGAGGTGCTGGGCCTTCACGTCCTTGTCCATGTCGAGTCCGCCCGCCCGCAGCAACCTCTTGGCGATCACCTCGGTGCCGGAGGCGGGCGCTCCGGTCGAGACCCGCTTGCCCTTCATGTCCGCCAGGGACGTGATGCCGGAGTCGGCCCGGACGAGTACCTGCGTGTAGTTCGGGTAGAGCCGGGCCAGTGCCTCCACGGGCTGCGGCCCGCTGAACCCGCCCTTGCCGCGCACGGCGTCGTCGGCGCTGTCGAGCAGGGAGAACCCCAGGTCGTAGTCGCCGGCGACGATGCCCTGGACGTTCTGCACGGATCCGCCGGTGGCGGTCGCGGTCGCCCGGTAGCCCTTGACGTCCTCCGAGATCATCTTGGCGAGGCCGCCGCCGAGCTGGTAGTAGACCCCGGTGGTGTTGCCGGTCGCGATCGTGATCCGCCCGCCGTCGGCGGCGCCCTTGTCCGCTCGGTGCTCCTGCTTCCCGCCGCAGCCGGTGGCGGTGAGGGCCATGGCGACCGCCACGGCGGCCAGACCGAGGGCGCGAAGACGTGGGTGCTTCATCGGATGGAACTGCCTTTCATCAGAGGTGCTTCGTCATGGGTCCGTCCGGCGGTGCGGCGTGCGCGGGCGTCCGTACGGTGGCGGCGCACCGTGTGGATCCCGAGCGCGAGTGCCAGCAGCGCCGCACCGGCGACGAGGGAAACGGGAACGAGGTAGAGCAGGAGCACCGCGGAGACGGTGCAGAGGAGACGTTCGAGCAGGGTGCTCGGCCCGAGGAGCCAGCCCCCGGTGGCGGCGGCCAGTGCGGCGACCGCGAGGGCCGAGACCGCGGTGACCCAGACGACGTCCGTGACCGCGCCCTGCCCGAGCAGATGGGTGCCGTTGTCGGTCAGCACGAAGGAGAACGGGATCAGGAACGCGGGCAGGGCGTACTTCCAGGTCTCGTTCATCGTCCGGAGCGGGCTGCCGCCGGTGATGGCCGCGGCCGCCGCGGCGGCCAGCGCCGTGGGCGGGGTCACCTCGGAGAGCACGGCGTAGTAGAAGATGAACATGTACGCCTCCGGGGCGGTGACGCCCAGGGAGGTCATCGCCGGCGCGATGATCACGGCGGAGATGATGAACGACGCGGTCACCGGCACGGCGAGCCCCAGGACGGAGACCGACACCGCGGCGAACAGCGCGGTCAGCGTCAGCTGCACCGTGGGATCACTGCCGAAGGCCCCCGCGGACTCCACGATGATCGTGGCGAGGTTGAGGCCCAGGCCGGTCTGGGTGACGACGGCGACGATGATTCCCGCGGCGGCGCAGGTCGCCACCACCGGCAGCGCCGACCTGCTGCCCTGCGCGAGCGCCGCGTACAGCCGTCCCGGAGTCAGCCGGTGCGCCGGGTCGAGGAACGAGAGCACGAACTGCACGGCCGTCGCGTAGACCACCGCCTTGAAGGGCGGCAGGTCCACCGCCATGAAGGCGATGATCAGGAACAGCGAGAGGAAGTGGTAGCCGAACCTGGCCAGCAGCCTCAGCGCGGAGCGCGGCTCCTCCTCCACCGTCCCGTCGAGGTTCTTCCGGGCGTCGATCTCGATCGCCAGCAGGATGCCGAGGTAGTAGAGGAGCATCGGCACCGTGGCGTACAACAGGACGGTGAGGTAGCTCTCCTTCAGGTACTCGGCGATGACGAAGGCGGCGGCGCCCAGCGTCGGGGGCGAGAGGATCGCTCCGATGCCCGCGGCGGCGAGCACGCCTCCCGCCTTCTCCTTCGAGTAGCCGGCCCGCCGCAGCAGCGGCCAGGCGACCGAACCCAGGCTGACCGCGGTCGCGGACCCGGAGCCGGACACCGTTCCCATCAGGAGTCCCGCGGCCGTGACCGTGCGTCCCGGCGCGCTGCGGGAACCGCGGAAGGCCGCGAGGGACAGGTTGATGAAGAACGCACCGGCCCCGGACAGGTCCAGTACCGTCCCGTAGACGGTGAACAGCACGATGTAGGTGGCGGCCACCTTCAGCGGCATGCCGTAGAAGCCGTCCGCGCCCATGGAGAGGTTGGCGAGGATCGCGTTCGCGTCGAGGCCGCCGTGCGCGAGCGACCAGTCGTACGGGAGCAACCCGCCGTAGTAGGCGTAGAGCAGGAAGCCCACGCAGAACGCCGGCAGCACCCAGCCGGTGGTCCGCCGGCAGGCCTCCAGAACGAGCAGGAGCAGCAGCAGTCCGGCGATGGTGTCGAGGACGGTGGGCAGCTGGCGCCGTTCGAGGAACTCCTGGAAGTCGAGGAGCGGATACGCACCGGCCACGAGGGCGAGCGCGGCAAGAGCCCAGTCGGCGAATCCGGGGTCGTCCCTCCTTCCGGCGGCGTTCTTCGCTCCGGTGTTCTTCGCTCCGGTGTTCTCCGCTCCTGCATTGTGCGCTTCGGCCTTGTTCGCGATGGTGTTCTTCCCGGCTGCGTTCCTCTCAGGGTCCGGATTCCCGGTCGTCGCATTCCCCGAATCCGATTCCGCGGCGCGTTGCCCCGCATCCGATTCTGCGGTGCACCTTTCCCCGGCGCCCGATTCCCCCTCGTCCGTCTTTCCGGCGTCCGCTTTTCCGGCGTCCGGGCCGGTGCCGCCCGAGGGGCGCCAGGGCAGCCGGACGGCCGGAATGCGTACGGTTCCGCGGTGCGTGAGGAAGCACAGCGGCAGTGCCACGGCAAGGAAGACGGTGACGTAGTACTGGGGTCCCTCTTCCAGGGGGAAGAAGACCACATGGAGCGCGAAGACCGACAGCGCGGCGCACACGGCGGACACCGCGACGCGGACGGGCGACGAGAGCCGTCGCATCGGCCGCTCCTGCTCGTACTCGGCCACGAGTTCTTCGACTGTCGGCGGAATCGGCAACGCTGGCTTCCTTGTTCTCTTCATACGGGAACGAGTTCGGGCCCGATGAAGGCCGGCATCGATTCGGAGGCGTGCCGGGGAAAGACGAGAGGCGTTCCTGGAAAACCCCGCCTCATGCGGTGAAACGGTGCTCTGGCATTCCGAGTCGAGAAAGACTTCCGGCCACCCCCGTGGCACGTCGCCATGCCACCAGAACCGCCGACGCACCGTCAACCGCGTTCCGCCGAAGGGATATAGCTTCTCGGTAGGCCGGTACCGAGCTTTCGGTGACGGCCACCGCCTGGTGGCACGGCATCGGTTGTGAGGGCGGGGACGGGCCGCACACCCGCTTCGGTTCGGCCGCCCTACCGCCGTTGCTCCGGACGGACCAACGGCTGCGCCGCTCCTCTCGCCTCGCCCGACGGCGGGCACGGTTTCGGCCGGCCGGGTGCGATCCGCGTGCGTCACGCCTCCGCCCGTCACGATTCGCGGGTCCGGGGCCCGTCCCCCATGCTGGGGCACGAGGACACCGGACGAGCCGGTCACCGGTGGGCCCGTTCGGCGAGGTGAGCCGTCGTCAGCGGGCGGACCTCACGTCCTTCCGCGTTCCGTCCGTGGGCTCGCGCCACGGGCACGGACCTCCTCGGCGACCACCAGGGACAGGCACATGACCCGAACGCTCCTGCGGCAGATCCTCGACTACGACAACCGTGCGAACCCGTATCCGCTGTACGAGGAGCTTCGGAAGACTCCGGTGACCGAGGAGTCGGGCGCCTATGTGGTCAGTACCTACTGGGACGTCCGGAGTCTGCTGCACGACCCGCGGGTCAGCTCCGACCGCCGCAACCGGACGGCGGTGGACGGCTTCGGACTCGCGGACGCGGAGAGCGAGGACTCGGCCCTTCCGCCGCCCTTCATCCGGCTCGACCCGCCGGAGCACGACCGGCTGCGCCGGATGACGAACCGGTCCTTCGGCCCCCCGCACTCCCCGCGCCGCATCCATGACATGCGCGGCGAACTCCGGGACATCGTCGGCCGGCTGATCGACGGCTTCGGGAACACGGACCGGATCGACCTCGTCGAGCAGTTCTCCTACCCCTTCCCCGTCACCATGATCTGCCGGCTGCTCGGTGTGCCGCACGAGGACGAAGCGCGCTTCCACGGATGGGCCGACACCCTCGCCGCGAGCCTGGACCCGATGCCCGGACAGGACCCGGCCGAGCGCAACCGGGTCGCCGACGAGGCCAGGATGCAGCTCGGCATGTACCTCGCCGGGCTGATCGAGGAGCGCCGCAAGAACCCCGCCGACGACATGCTCTCCGACCTGACGACCGAGGACCACGGGGCCGACGGGAGCATGACCACCATGGAGTCGATCAGCACCGCCGCCCTGCTGCTGATCGCCGGCCACGAGACCACAGTCAACCTCATCACCAACGGGATGCTCACCCTGTTGCGCAACCCGCACGTCCTCGAGCGGCTGCGGGACGAGCCCCGGCTGTCCGTGCCCGTCGTGGAGGAACTGCTGCGCTTCGAGCCGCCGGTGCAGCTGATCCCGAACCGGACCCCCCTCACGGACATCGAGGTCCATGGCGTCACCATCCCCAAGGGCTCCCCTCTGATGCTCGCCACGGCGGCGGCCAACCGCGACCCCAAGCGCTTCGCCGACCCCGACACCTTCGACCCGGACCGGGGGGACATCGAGCACCTCGGCTTCGGCAGCGGCATCCACAGCTGTTTCGGCGCTCCCCTGGCCCGGCTGGAAGCGCAGCTGGCGCTGTCCGAACTGGCGCGCAGGCTCGTCAACCCGCGGCTGCTGGAGGACCCGCCTCCCTACCGGCAGAACGCGGTGCTGCGCGGCCCGCGGCACCTCGCGATCGCCTGCGACGACATCCGCGACTGAGCTGTTGCGCCGGTGCCGTGAGGCGGTGGCCTCCACCGGCCCCGCCTGCACCCCGCCCGCATTCACAGGCAATTCTCATCCTGCTCCCACGTCCCGCAAAGCCCCGTGATCCATAGTCATGACGTCAGATCGACTGGATCTCGGAGGTGCTCAGTGAAGACGAAGCGAGCCCGTACGGGCCTTGCCGTCGCAGGAGTCGCGGGTCTCGGGCTGCTGTTCCCGGCCGTCGCCCTCGCCCAGGACAGCGACCCCGCCGCCACGAGCGGGGCGTCCGTGTCCCGGGAGGAGAAGGCGGACCAGGACGGGGACGGCAGGGAGAAGCGGCACGTGCTGCGGGAGGAGAGGCAGAAGGAGTTCGCCGCCGCACTCGCCAAGGAGCTCGGCGTGTCCGAGGACAAGGTGACGGCGGCGCTGGAGAAGATCCGCAGTGCCCAGCAGCAGGAGCACAAGGAGGAACGGCAGGAGCGGCTGTCGGAGCGTCTCGACAAGGCGGTGTCCGACGGGAAGCTGACCCGGGCGCAGGCGGACGCCATCCTCGAGGCGGCGAAGAACGGCGTCATGCCCTTCGGACGCCCGGACGGGCCGGGGCCGAGGCTGCACCACGGCTGAACCGTCCCGTGGCGGACGGGGCCCGGCCCTGAGGTCCCCCGCGCCCGGCCCGTTCCGGGCGGACCGGGCCGGCGGGGTGGGACCACCGGCACTACGCGCCCCACCGGCCCGCCGCGCGGCGAGCCGGGCTGCCGTCAGCGCAGCGCGGGCGCGGCCGGGGACGTGCCGACGGTGCCGGAGGTGTCGCAGACCGCGGCGATGCCCTGCGCCAGGTACGGGATGCGGTGTCCCGGGATGCCCGCGATGTTGATGCGTCCCGAGGCCGTGCCGTAGATGCCGAACTGCCGACGCAGCCGCCGCATGTCGTCGGCGGTCAGCGGCAGCATCGAGAACATGCCCTTCTGCCGCGCGAGCGACTCCGCCTCGGTGACCCGGCCGAGTGCGCCGAGGTGCCCGACCAGATCCGACCGGTTGGCCGCGATCCGTTCACGCATCGTGTCGAGTTCGGCCCGCCACGAGGCCCGCAGTCCGTCGTCCTCGAGGATGGTGGTGACGATGGCGGCACCGTGCTCCGGCGGCATCGAGTACAGCGTCCGTGCGGCGTTCTGCAGTGCCGTCTCGACGTGCACCAGCGCCCGGCGCGACGGTCCGAGGACGACCGCGCAGCCGGTGCGGTCGCTGTAGAGGCCGAAGTTCTTCGAACAGCTCACGGCGATCAGCATCTCGGGGAGCCGGTCGGCGAGCATCCTGGTGGCGCGCAGGTCCGCTTCGAGACCGTCACCCAGGCCGTGGTACGCCAGGTCGACGAAGGGGACCCAGCCGTTCGCCGCGGCCAGCTCCGCGAGCGCCTCCCAGGTCTCGAAGGACGGGTCGACACCGGTGGGGTTGTGGCAGCAGCCCTGGAGCAGGACGACGTCGTTGCGTCCGGCGGCGCGCAGGTCGTCGAGGATGCCCGTCGTGTCGGGCAGGCCCGCGGCGTCCAGCCGGCCGTAGGTGCGGACCTCCAGGCCCGCGGCTTCCAGGATGG
Source organism: Streptomyces sp. NPDC030222 (assembly GCF_055573115.1). Lineage (NCBI taxonomy): Bacteria > Bacillati > Actinomycetota > Actinomycetes > Kitasatosporales > Streptomycetaceae > Streptomyces > Streptomyces sp. NPDC030222. The sequence continues at coordinate 300,219 of NZ_JBVICA010000003.1, read as the reverse complement.
GCCGGTGGTTGACGTAGGCGGGGTCGCTGATCCACACCGTGGCGCCGGGGCGGGTCTTGCGCACCAGGTCGGCCAGCAGGCGCAGGGCTCCGGTGCCCGCCACGGTCTGGACGGCGGTGGCGCGTGCCGTACGGGCCTCGGTGCCGAGGACCATGGACAGCATGGCGCGGTTGAAGGCGGTGTTGCCGGAGAGGCCCCGGTACTCCTTGGAGGCGGAACGTTCCGCCAGTCGTATCTCGGCTTCTCTGACCGCCGACATGACGGGCGTGGCCCCGGTGTGGTCGCGGTAGACGCCGAGGACGAGGTTCAGACGCTCGGGGCGTGTGTCCGCCGCGAACTCGGCGGTGAGGTCCCACAGCGGATCGACGGGCGGGGCGGAGAGGAGCTCAAGCATCTGCGGGTACCTCGGGTCGGGGGCGTCGGTTGGCGAGCGCGACGCCGATGGTGATGAGCGGGACGCCGACGACGACCGGCAGGGTCGGCGACTCGTCCAGGAGGGGGATGGCGAGGAGGACGACGGCGACCGGGCTGAGGCTGCCGACGACGGAGCAGCGCTCCGGTCCCAGCCGGCGGATCGCGAACGCGTACAGCAGGCCGGCGCACAGCCCGACGCCCAGGCCCTGGACGACCAGGAACAGCACGATGTCGCTGCCTGCCGCCCGGGTGAGGCCGGTGGGCAGGACCCCGGTCACGGCCAGGAGCGCGATAACGGCGAAGGACGGCAGGCACAGCAGCCCGATGGACCCGACGGGGTCGAGATCGACCTCGCGGAGGCCGACCGTGTACAGGGCCCACAGACCGCTGGCGACGAGCAGCGTGCCGGCGCCGAGCAGGACGTCCGCGTCCAGCGCGACGGTGTAGCGGGACACCAGGGCGACGACCCCGGCCACGATCAGCACCAGCCCCGCGGTCTGCGTTCCCCTGGGCATGCCGCGGCCGCCGGCGATCAGCAGGGCGGAGACGAACAGCGGGACCATCCCGGGGACGATCGCGCCGACGAAGGCCGCCGAGGTCAGTGAGCCGCCGTACATGGCGGCGAGGAAGAACGGCACCCCCGCACCACAGATGATCTTGAGTGCGGGGCCGGGCCGCACCGCGGCCAGCTGTCGCCGGCGCCGCCACAGGGCGGGCGCCAGCACCACCAGCGGCACGCCGAACCGCAGCAACGCCGCGTCGGCGGGCAGCAGGGTGGAGCTGCCGAGGGCGCGGGCGCTCAGCGCGAAGGCGGCCCAGATGGTCACGGTGAACAGCAGTGCCAGCATGCCCGCCGTCTGCGGGGGCAGCCCTCCGCGCCACGTGGCGCGGAGCCCCGTGACCCCGCCCCCCGCTGTCGGAGGCGCCGTCGGCCCCACCGTGTTCGTCGCGACCACCGAAGAATTCCTCCCGCCCTGGACCGCTCGGGCGGAACCCATGACCGACCCCGACCTCATGGGCAACGGTAGGACAAGCGGTGGGGCAGATGATTGCCAGTTGTGCCCTCCAGGCCTAGCTTTGGGGCAGAATCTGCCAAGGAGCACCGATGGACGCTTTGGATCTCCGGATCATCCACGAATTGCAGGCGGACGGCCGCCTGTCCAACCAGGACCTCGCCGACCGTGTCCGGCTGTCCCCTTCGCCCTGTCTGCGCAGGGTCCGCCGTCTGGAGGAGTCGGGTCTGATCCGTGGCTACACGGCCATGGTGGACCAGGTCGCCTTCGGTCTCCCGATCACCGTCTTCGTACGGGTCCGGCTGGAACGCCACACCGCCGAGGCCGTCAACGCGTTCGAAGACCACGTCGGCCTGATCGAGCACATCCAGGACTGCTACCTCATGGCGGGCAGCAGCGACTACCTGCTCCGGGTCGTCATCGAGAGCCTTGAGGCGTACGAGGTGCTGGTGCGTACCCGGATCCACGCCATCCCGGGCATCGCGTCCATCGAGTCCAGCTTCGCCTTCGGGAGCGTCAAGCAGTCGCGGGTCTATCCCCGGCCTGGCGTCCCGACGCGGCCGGCACCCCGCACCGGCGCTTAGCTTCCGTCCGACGGATCATGCGCCCCGGCAGGTGGAACCGTTACGCGTTCGAAGGGCTCGGCCGCATGGAGCAGCCGCTCCGGCAGGCAGGGGGACGCGACCCGGATGTTCCAGCCTCTGCGGTGGGCGTGGCAAGCCAGGGCAGGATCCCGAGGTCGACCGAGGCATGCAGCTCGTCCACGCGGTCGGCGACCCGGTAGTGGTCACGGTGGGCTTCGAGGGCATCGGCCGGGGCCAGGTTGAATCTCTCCTCGTCGCCCTCGACGAGCTGCGAGCTGCCGGGCCGAGTTCACGACGGACGTCCTCTTCCGTGCGGACGATCCTGCCCCGGTCCCGGCACGCGCGGGCCGCCCCGCGCCCAGCGGTTGCCCGCACGGGCCCGGGGTGGCCGGTCTCCCGGACGGCGCACGATCAGCGCGCGGCCGCCCGGTAGGCGGTGGTCAACCTGCCGACCGCGCCCGTCAGGTCGCCGGTCAGCAGCAGATGGTCGGCCTCGGCGAAGGGTTTCGCCACGGCGGGGGTGATCTCCGTGCCGATCCGGTGCTGCGCGATCCCGCGGGCCCGCGCGGCGATGGCGCGTCCCGCTTCGGAGCGGGCGCCGCCCGCCTTCTGGACGACCGCGGCGGCCGCGGCCAGCGCCTTCAGGGTGCGTTCGCCGCCGGACGGGGCGGGGCCGAGCGTCGTGAGGCCCCAGCCGTAGGGGAACTGCGGGTCGTACACCGTGTCCCCGACGTTCACCGGGAGTTGTGCCTCCGACTTCGGCCAGGTGACGGGGAGCCTTCCGGTGAAGGGACGGCTGCCGTACAGGACGTCCGCGACGCCGTCGCCCTCGGTGCCCGGCAGCCAGGAGGCGACGAGCGCGTCGATGCCGCCGAGGCGTTCGCCGATGAGCTGCGGGCGGCCGGCCACCATGAGGACCACGCACCTCAGGGCGGCGCAGACCTTGTCGACGGCTGCCTTGTCGGCGTCCGTCAGTTCCAGGTCATGGCCGTTCCCGACGTCGCCGACGCCCTCGGCGTACGGGGTCTCGCCGACCACGACCACCCCCACGTCATGGCCGTCGAGCGGCGCGGACGCGTCCTTGGAGTAGGTGACGGTGCCGGGTGCGGCCTTCCTCATACCCTCCAGGATCGTCGTGCCGACGGTGTTCCTGCCCGACGAGCCCTGCCAGCTGATCGTCCAGCCGCCGGTCTGGTTGCCCAGGTCGTCGGCGTTGGACCCGGCCACGTACACCTTCTGGGACTTCTCCAGCGGGAGGAGCCCTCCTTCGTTCCGCAGCAGCACCTGGGACTTGGCCGCCGCTTCCCTGGCGACGGCCCGGTGCGCGGCCGAGCCGACCTTCGACAGGCCCGAGGTGTCGGCGAAGGGCTTCTCGAAGAGACCGAGCCGGAACTTCTGTTCCAGGATCCGGGACACGGCGTCGTCCACCCGGGCAGCGGGAATGCGTCCCGCCCCGGCCTCCGCGACGAGGGTACGGAGGAAGTCCTGGTAGGCGGTGGGCACCATGATCATGTCGAGACCGGCATTGACCGAGGTCCGCACGTCGCTCGCGTAGTCCCCCGGGATCTGGTCGATGGCCTGCCAGTCGCTGACGACGAACCCTCGGAAGCCCATGCGGCCCTTGAGCACGCCGTCGATCAGTTCGGCATGGGCGTGCATCTTCACCGGCCCGGCGTCGTCGCCGGCGAAGTCGACGGAGGAGTACGACGGCATGACCGAGCCCACCCCGCGCTTCACCGCCTCGGTGAACGGCGCGAGGTGGACGGCTTCCAGCTCCTCCCGGGTGACCTTGGTGACGCCCTGGTCGATGGTGTACGAGCCGGTCGTCGACGAGCCGTACGCGGTGCCGCCGTCGCCGACGAAGTGCTTCGCCGTGGCCAGCACCTTGTCGCCGCGGTCGAGGTCCGTGCCGTCCGCCGCGCCCTGCATGCCCCGGATGACCGTCTCCATGGCGGTGACCAGCGCCGGGTCCTCACCGAACGCCTCGTACGAGCGGCCCCAGCGTTCGTCGCGCGTCACGCACAGACAGGGCGCGAAGTCCCAGGGCACTCCGGTGGCGCGTACCTCGGCCGCCGTCACGGCACCCGCCCGCTCGGCGAGTCCGGGGTCGCGGCCCGCGCCGATACCGATGTTGTGGGGCATGATCGTGGCCCCGACGACGTTGTTGTGCCCGTGGACGGCGTCGACGCCGTAGATCAGTGGTATCTGGAGGCGTGTGGCCCGGGAGCGCAGCTGGTAGGCATCGGTCATCCGTGCCCATGCGTCGGGGGTGTCGGGCGTCGGGACGGATCCTCCCCCGGAGAGCAGTGAGCCGAGGCCGTATGCGGCGATGTCCCCCGGCGCCCTCAGCGCGTTGCGTTCGGCCTGGGTCATCTGGCCGGCCTTCTCGGCGGGGGTCATACGCGAGAGCAGGTCGGCGACCCGCTTCTTCACGGGGAGCCGTGCGTCGAGGTAGGGCAGGCCGTGGGCGTCGATCACGACCTGCGGGTTCTCGGCGGGCGCCTGCGCCCCGGTCACGGTCAGTTCCAGCGGGACCGTCTCCGCCGTCTCGGCCGAACCGTCCTCCAGCGTGGGGACGGTGACGGTACGGGAGGTACCGGACGGTGAGCCGGCCGGGAAGGTGACCGTGCCGGTCACCGGCCCGTAGTCCTCGCCTGCGGTCGCCGTGCCTCCGCGCGCGGTGTACGCGACGGTCACCGGCTCGGGGAGAGGGGCGGAGGCGGTGGTCACGACGCCGATCCGCACCTCGGCCGCACCGCCTTCCCGTACGGGACGGACGGGCGCGTCGACGACGACCTGGGCGCCGGCCGCCGGATCGGCCCTGCCGTAGAGCTCCACCGCGTCGAGGGCGAACTCACCCTTCCGGCCTGCCGGAAGGTTGACGGCGTACCCCCAGACGCGGTCCAGTCCGAGCACGTGGTCGATGCCGCCGACGGGCTGGTAGTCCGTGCGGTACTCGAAGCGGGAGAAGGGGAGTTCGACGAGGTGCCAGCCCTGGCGGTCGTCGGTGAAGGAGGTGGTCCAGAGTTCGGACGCCTCGCCGTTGGCGCCGCCGTCCTTGAGTTCGACGTGGATGCGCCTGCCGGATCCGGGCGGGAGGGGTGCGGTGTTCTGGCCGTACCACCAGAAGCGGATGCCCTGGTGGGCGGTCCAGTCATGGGCCGGCCGGTCGAAGGCGAAGTCGTGGGTGAATCCGCCCCAGCCGCTGATGTCGTACGCCCCCTTGAGGACTTTGCCCCCTTCGGGTGCGTCGGGGCGCTCCTCCAGGGCCAGCCGGGGATGGTCGTCGGCGTCGCTGCCCCAGGCGAAGATGCCTTCGGCGGGCGGCCCTGCGAAGGGGATCTCCCCCTCGAAGCGGTCGACGGGGACGGGGGGCGGTTCGTCCGCCGCGGCGTCGGCGGACGCGAGGGGGAGCAGTCCGATGAGGACGCTCACCGCCGTGAGCATGGCGGTTCTTCCGAACCGGGGTACTGCCTTGCGCATGAGGCCACCTCCGGGGACGACACCGGCTTCACTTCACGGGGCGTGAGTCAACTGGTGCTCCCCGGCGCCGTCAAGACTTCACACCAAAAGCCATGCGAAGCCAACTGACGTTTCTCACCGAGGAGTTGTGCATTCATCCCTTGAAGGCAGGAGTCGTCATGGCGCGGGGCGGGCCGATGCCGGGCATCACTTCAGCAGACGCGACATCCTGCGGTCGGCGAGGGGCTTCCCGCCCGTCTGGCACGTGGGGCAGTACTGGAGCGAGGAGTCGCCGAAGGAGACCTCACGGATGGTGTCGCCGCACTCGGGGCACGGCCGGCCGGTGCGGCCGTGGACCCGCAGGCCGCTCTTCTTCTCGGCCTTCAGTTCGCCCGCGGCGAGGCCACGGGAACGCTCCACGGCTTCGGCGAGGGTGGCGCGCATGGCGTCGTAGAGCGTGGTGATCTCGTCGTCGGTGAGGCGGCCCACGTCCTTGAACGGGGACATCCTCGCGGCGTGCAGGATCTCGTCGCTGTAGGCGTTGCCGATGCCGGCGATGAGGCTCTGATCGCGGAGTGCGCCCTTGACCTGACGGCGCTCGCCGGCGAGCAGCGCGGCGAATGCGTCCCGGTCGAGACCGGGGGCCAGCGGATCGGGCCCGAGGCGGGCCACACCCGGCACGTCGGCCGGGTCACGGACGACGTACACGGCCAGCCCCTTCCGGGTGCCGGCTTCCGTGAGGTCGAAGCCGGCTCCGTCGGCAAGAGCCAGGCGCAGGGCGAGCGGGCCCTTGCCCGGCCGGGGCGGGGCGGTCGGCAGGGGGTCCTTCCACCGGAGCCAGCCGGCGCGGGCGAGATGGACGACGACATGCAGCCCCTCTGCGTCGACGTCGAGGAACTTGCCGTGCCGGGCCACGCCCGTGACCGTGCGGCCTTCCAGGGCCGTGAGCGGCGGGTCGTAGGTCTTGAGCACGCTCACGGCGACCGGCGTCGAACGCGCGATCTCCCGTCCGACGAGGTGCTCGCCGAGGAACTCTCTGAGGGCTTCGACTTCGGGCAGCTCGGGCATGCCTCCAGCGTGCCTCCGGTGCGGGGGCGGCGCGCCGTGACGGCCACCGCGTGTCGTGCGCGCGGGCCGTGTGTCGCGTCGCGGGCCGCGCCTTGGCCCCGGGCCGCGTATCGCGTCTACGCGCCGAGGCTCGCATCCGCCGGCCGCGTGTCACGCCCGCAGGGCCCCACGTCACGTCCCCGGACCCCACCTGCTGCGGGGTTCGAGCCGGTCATCGCGCTCTCGCTGGTACCGACGCCGATCGGGGTGCCCGACCGCCGTGCGACCGCCGTCCGGTCACCGGGCACAGCCGCACGGCGGCGTCCAGGCCGGTGCCCGGTGCCCGGTGATGGTGCCGCCGGGGGCGTCGACCAGGTGACGGACGATGGGCGGGCCGAGGCCGGTGCCGTCCTGGTGGGAGTCCGAGGCACGCCAGAAGCGGTCGAAGGCACGGGCGCGATCGGCCTCGCTCATGCCGGGTCCCTGGTCGGATCCGGCATCGCGGTGGTCCGCAAGGAGACGCCGGACGGCACCTTCCTCCGTCTCACCGGGCGCGCCCCGCGCACCTCACCCCCGCAGAAGCTGCGAACGCCGCCGGGCAGGCGGGCGCGGTCACGCGGAGGTCACGCCTCCGACACGCCTGACGTGTCACCTTGTCGTGGTGCCGACCCGCTGGGATTCGGACCCGGCTCCGCGGGCCGTGCTCGGCGATCGGGAGGCGAAGCCATGGGACGGACGGCGACGAACAGGGTTGCGACGATCGCGGCTGCGATGGTGGTGGCGGGCGGGCTGATGGCCGGCGGCACCCCTTCGGTCGCGCAGGCACCCGGTGGCGGAGCCGACGCACCGGGTGCGCGCGCGCCCGCGTGCAAGTCCGCCCAGTTGACGGCGCCCCCCGCCGAGTGGATGTCACGCACCTCGAAGGGCACCAACCCCATCCGGGTGCAGCTGGTCAACAAGGGACCCAAGGCGTGTGTGCTGCAGGGCTTCCCCACGGTGTCGGTCCCTGCTCAGGGGCCGTCCAAGGCCACGTCGCTGAAGGTGACCCGTGAAGGCAGAGCCCCGACGGTCCAGCTGGCAGCCAAGGGCACGGCCTGGGTACGGCTGACCTTCCCGCCGATCCGTGGCGAGGGCATGGGCACCTGCGACACCGGTGGCGAGCCCACCGTCGTCCCCTCGCTGGTGCTGGGTGTCGGCGGTGGTTCGGTGCCGCTGACCATGAAGGACGCCGACTTCTGGCTGTGCGGCGACTCGGTGCGCAGTACCGCGTTCCTGCCCTCCAAGCCGTGATCTCGATCGGCTGCTCATGGTGGACCGCGGCCGGGCGGAGGTCTGGTGATCAGCGGGTCAGGAAGGATTTCAAGGCACGATCCCACCGGTCGGCCGCGTGAAGGAGCGCAGCCGCGTCCAACTGCACCTCCACGGCGTACCGGTCGACGTCCGCGCCGTCATCAGCCCGCAGCCGCCGTCCCACGCCATTGGGGGCGCCTCACCAAGGACCGCCACGGCGAGCTGCACCGCAAGGCCGACGTCGTCGGCGGTGACAGGGGACGGGGAGGGGCCGGTCTCGGCTGATCGGGACATGGCAGGACGCTACCCCCTTCGACCGCCGACGCCGCCCCCGAACCCGTGACCCGCTGGGCCGGTCAGCCGGCAACGGCGGACAGGATCACGTCCACCAACCGGTCCGCCGCGTCGGGCCGCCCGTGCGCACGGGCACGCCCGGCCATCGCCAGCCGTCGCGCGGGGTCGGTGAGCAGCGGGGCGACCGCGTCCCTGAGCCGGTCGGCGGTGACATCGCCGAGCAGGGCGACGGCGGCACCGGCCTCCTCCAGGTGGCGGGCGTTGTGCGCCTGTTCGTTGCCTGCCGACGTGGCGAGCGGGATGAACACCGCGGGCTTCCCCAGCGCGGTCAGCTCGGCGAGAGTGCCGGCGCCGCTGCGGGAGACCACGACGTCGGCGAGCGCCAGGACGTCGGGCAGCTCCGGGCCGACGAACCCCGAGAGGTGATAGCGGCTCCGCAGCGCTTCCGGCAGCGTGGCCGCGTGTTCGCGCAGTCCCTCGACATTGCCCGGACCGCACTGGTGGATCACGTTCGCGCGCTCCAGCAGCCAGGCCAGCGCGTCCCGGACGACGTCGTTGATCTGCTGGGACCCCTGGGCGCCACCGGTGACGTACACCGTCGGCAGCCGCCGGTCGAAGCCGTGCAGGCCGAGCGCCTCGACCGCATTGTCCGCGTGCCCGGTCAGCACCTGCGGACGCACCGGGTTGCCGGTGACGACGGCCAGTCCGCGCACCGCCTCCGGCAGCAGCGGCAGCGAGGACTCCGACGAGACCGCGATCCGTGTCGCCGAACCGGCCAGCTTCCGGTTGGCCAGGCCCAGGCGCACCGTCTGCTCGTGCAGCACCAGCGGGCGCCGGCACATACGGGCGGCCAGGCCGGCCGGGACGGCGACGTAGCCGCCGGTGGCGAGCACCACGTCCGGGCGGAAGTCCGCGACCAGCCTCCTCGCCTGGGCCACGCCGAGCGGGACCCGGGCCATGTCCTTCATGTTCGCCGCCGACATCATCTTGAGGGGATTGCTCGAACGGCGGATCTTCCCCGTGGCCACCGTGGCGAACGCGATCCCCTCGGCCGGTGCGACACGTGCCTCCAGGCCGTCGGCGGTGCCGATCCACAGCACGTCGAGGGCCCTGCCCTCGGCCGCCAGCCGGTTCTGCAGCGTGCGTATCGCGGTGAGCGCCGGGTAGGTGTGGCCGCCGGTACCTCCTCCCGTGACGATGAGACGGAAGGCGTTGGCGGGGCGGGATGCACTGTTCACCCGGCGCACCCTACTGGCTTCGGCCGAGCCGGGGTGTGCCGGGTGCTCACGGCCCCTGACGCGCCGAGGATCGCCTCAGGCCTCGCGCTGTACCGTGGCCTCCAGAAGGGCCGTCAGTTCCTCGCGGGCCGCGTGGGCGAGACGGTCGAGGTCCGGCACGGCCTTGCCGTCGGCCACCAGGCCCACGTGGACACGGCCGCCGTAGGTGGACATGGCGACCGCGAGGGCCTGTCCTCGGGCGAGCGGGGCCATGGGGTAGATCTCGCGGAGCGGGCAGCCGGCGAACGAGAGGGTGGACCGGGGCAGCGGGACGCTCGTGACGAGGACGTCGAAGAGCATCCTGGCGGCGCCGCCCGCGATGGGGGCGCCGAAGCGGTGGGCCAGCGCGGGGAGCCGGTCGGCCAGGACGGCGACTGCGCCTGCGCCGCGCGCGGGACCCGCGCTCTTGTTGCGGTCCATTCCGGTGCGTACCGCGTGGAGACGGGTCCAGGGGTCCGGTTCGGCGACGGGCAGACCGAGGAGGTAGGCGGACAGCCGGTTGCCGGAACCCGCCGGGCTGCCGGGGCGTCGGCGGGAGACCGGGACGAGGGCACGGGGTTCGGCCGTGGGGAGCCGGTCGCCCCGCTCCAGCATCCAGCGCCGCAGGGCGCCGGCGGTCACGGCGAGGAGGACGTCGTTCGCGGTGCCGCCGGCGACCCGGCGCACCCGGTGGACGTCCTCCAGGTCCAGTACCGCGGTGGAGAATCGCCGGGTGCCGCTGGAACCGGCGGCGAGCGCGGAGGAGACGCCGAGTTCGAGCCTGGTGGCGCGCATGACGGAGGCTCCGATGCCCACCGCGCGGCCGAGTTCCTCGAGCCGTTCGCGGGCGAACCCGGCGAACCGCCCCGGGCCGAACCCCCCGTCCCCCGGCCCCGGCAGCCAGGAACGCGGCGGCACCGGGTGCCGGAGGCGGCCGGGGCCCCGTGGCGCGGGCGCCAGTTGGTCGAGGATGCCGGCGCCGATGGCGATCGCGCGCATGCCGTCGGCGAGTGCGTGATGGAGTTTCACCAGGACGGCGAAGGGCTCGTCGGGCCCTCCCGTCAGCACGTACATCTCCCAGGGCGGCAGACCGCGTGCCAGCGGACGTTCCATCAGCTCGGCGGCGAGGCGGGTGGTGGCACCGGCGAAGTCCCCGGCGGGCAGCCGGACGAGGCGGACGTGGTTCCTGACGTCGAAGTCCTTGTCGGCCACCCAGGCCGCGCCGCCGACGGGCAGCAGGACGTCCCTGACCCTCGTCCGCAGGCGGGGGATCGCTGCGGCCCGGTCGGCGAGGAGGCCGGCGATCCCGTCACCGTCCGTGTCCGGGGAGGGGGCGAACACGGCGAGCGCTCCGAGGTGCATGGGGTGCGCGTCGGTCTCGAGGTGCCAGAACGCGAGATCCAGGGGTGCCAGTAGTTCCGTGCTCAAAAGATCACCACGCTGTAGGGCTGTCGGAGCTGAGCTGAGATCGAAGTCAAGCGCCAGGGAAGGTCACGGTCAAGCGTTGACGCATTACGTATGGTTACTGTCAGGTTTCGTTCACCCGGCGACCCGTTCCGGAATGCCGAACTCGCACCAGACGGCCTTGCCGCTGCCCCGGGAGTCCACGCCCCAGACGTCGGCCAGCCGGTCCACCAGCATCAGCCCGCGGCCCGACACCCCCGAGTCCCCCGCCTCGCGCCGACGCGGAAGGGCGCTGGAGCGGTCCTCGACCTCCACCCGGAGCCGCCGCTCGGGCCCGGACAGCACCCTGACGGTGACGATCGCTCCGCCGTCGGTGTGCAGCAGCGCATTGGTCATGAGCTCGTCGGCGGCCAGCTCGATCTCGTCGGAGCGCTCCCGGGCGCCCCAGGAACGGACCGCGGACCTGATCATGTGGCGGGCGGAGCTGAGCGCCTCGGGGTCGGCCTGTCCGACGTGCTGCTGGAGCCGCCCGCCGGCCCTGGGCACGTCCTGGGCGCTGCGGCGCAGCAGCAGGAGCGCCACGTCGTCCTCCCCGCCGCGCTCGTCCACCACGTCGCAGAGCCGGTCGGCGAGCATCTCCAGGTCGGAGGCGCTGCCGTTCACCAGGCCGGTGAGCAGTTCCATCCCGTCGTCGAGGTCCGCGCCGGGCTGCTCGACCAGTCCGTCGGTGTAGAGCAACAGGGTCTGTCCGGGGTCGAGTTCGACCGTGGTCACGGGGTATTCGAGACGCCGGAACTCGGCGGAGAGGCCGAGCGGGAGTCCGCCTTCGACGGGCAGCCGGCGGCAGGCGCCGTCGGCGCGCCGCAGCATCGGCTCGACATGGCCCGCCCGGACGAGCTGGACGACCCCGGTGGTGAGGTCCGCCTCGGCGTAGGTGCAGGTGGCGAAGCGGTCGGTGTCCAGTTCGTCGAGGAAGACCGAGGCGCGGGCCATGACTGTGGCCGGGGTGTGGCCCTCGGCGGCGTAGGCGCGCAGCACGATACGCAACTGCCCCATGACGGCCGCGGCATGGGTGTCGTGCCCCTGGACGTCGCCGATGACCGCGCCCACCCGCCCCCCGGGCAGCGGGATCACGTCGTACCAGTCACCGCCGATGTCCTGGCCGAGGCGGGCGGACCGGTAGCGGACGGCGATCTGGGCACCGGGCACCTCCGGGATGCGCCGCGGCAGCATCGCCTGCTGGAGGCCCTCGGCGAGATCGTGCTCCTGCTCGAACAGCATGGCGCGCTGGAGGCTCTGGGCGATGCTGCTGCCGAGGGCCACCAGCACGTTGCGTTCGTCGTCGGTGAAGCCGGTCCGGTCGCTGTAGAGCAGACCGAGCGCGCCGATGGGGCGGGCCTGGGCGATCAGCGGCAGATAGGCGGCCGAGGTGATGTGGAGGTCGGTGATGTGCGGCCACAGGATGGGGTAGGACTCGGCGAAGTCCTGCGCCGACTCGATGAAGCGTGGTGCCAGGGTGCGGACGACCTCGCTCATCGGGTATTGCTCGTCGATGCGGGTCCACCGGGTGCCGGGCACCATGCTGCCCGCCGGGCCCTCGGCGACGAGGTGGATGCGGCCGGCTTCCAGCAGGCCCATGACGAGGCTCGCGGCACCGAAGTGCTGGAGGCCGTGCGAGTCGTTGAGGACGTCGATGACGTCCTGGACGGTGCGGGCGTGGGCGAGTGCCGCGGTCGTCGACTCGACGACGCCGGTGCGTCTGCGGCGCTCGGTGTCCAGGGCCAGCCGCGCGGAGGACTCGGCCAGTTCCTCGCCGGCGTCCCTGACGATGCCGATGACGCGGTGCGGACGTCCGGTGCGGTCGCGCCGGATGCTGCCCTGGGTGTGGGTCCAGCGGGTGCGTCCGTCGCGACAGCGGACCCGGAAGTACGCGCCGTAGTGGTGGCTGCCGTTCTTGAGGGCCTGGGCCACCAGGGCGTCGAGCCGGGTGGCCTCGTCCGAGGTGACGCGGGCGGCGAGAGTCTCGGGCCGGTTGTCGAACTCCTCGGGGGGCAGGTCGAAGACCTCGAGTGCGACCCGGTCCAGGTGGAGCTGCCCGGTGTCCAGGTCCCAGTCGAAACAGCCCATGTGATTGAGGGCAAGGCTCAGATCCGAGGAGGCGGGCCAGTCGACCGGACTGGAGAGGGCACCGGATGCCCGATCAGCCATGGACACACTCTGCCATCATTTGTCCGATTCTTCGAGTAATCGGCTCAGGCCTCCCCGGTGTCCCCCTGGGGCTCCCGGTCGCTCCGACCGGCGTCGTTCCGGGCGTCCGGTACGTCTCGCGAGCGCGGTTCACGCGGCGGTTCCGCGGGGCGGTACGGGCCGTCGGGAAGCAGTCCGGGCGGCGGCAGATCCGGACCGACGGGCGGCCCGACCGGGGGCTCGGGCAGCGCGGGACGGCCCGGCAGGACGGGGTAACCGGGCCTGACCGGGTACCCGGGCCGAGCCGGGTAGCCGGGCAGCGGCTGCCCGTACGGCACGGGTGGCCCGTCGGGCGGGGCCACGGGGGCGGGCGGCCTCATCGGATCCCGCGGCTCGAAGGGCGGCGCGCCCGGTCCGTCCGGGCCGGGCGGCCGGGCGGGTGCCCCGGTGGCCCGCGGTTCCGCAGGAGCCGGCGGCCGGGCGGAGGCGGGCGGCTCCGCCGGGACCCCGCCCGGCTCGGTACCCTGCGGCTGCTGGTCCCGCCCCGGTTCCGACGGCTGCTGCGCCTGCGGGTCGGCGGCCGGCCCGGAGAGGTCGTCGTCCGGGCGGTACGAGGGCGGCACGTCCGGGGTGCGGTCCTGGGAGCCGTCGTCGCCGGTGGGCCGCTCGATCCAGGAGTCGTCCAGGACATCGACGAGGAGCAGGTTCGCCGACGCCTCGGTCGCTGGGGTGATGACGACGACCCGGTCGGGCCGGAAGCCGATCCACGGCGTTCCGGTCTGGACCTCGTCCTTCCGCTCACCGGCCGGCGGGGTCAGTGGATTGCCACCGGAACAACGCACCCTGGGCGCGCCCTGGGCATCGACGAGCACCGCCGTTCCGGCCTGGAGCACGGCCTGCCGGTCGCGCGAGGCGCCGTCGCGGTAACCGTGGGCGGCGAGCCGGGTGTCGGCGCGGAGGAAGACGGGGGTGAGCCCGCGGAGGTACGCGGGGACCCCGGTGCGGCCCACACCCACGGTCCGGGCGAAGGCCTTGGTCTTGGCGGGCTCCGCGGTGAGCAGGCGGATCTGCCGTTCCACGTCGCAGCTCGCCGCCGACCGCACGCCCGAGTACAGGCCGGGCAGTGCCCCGGAGACCGCCCGCGGCCCGGCGGCCACGGCGGACGGCGTACCGCCCTCGCCCTGCCCGGGTGCAGCGGACTGCCCCTGGGACGGAGCCGAACCGTCCGCCGGGGATGGACCCTGCGCCGCGGGCGAGCCCTGCACCTCGGTCGATCCGTGAGCGGGCGACGGTTCGTACGGCGGGGACGGTTCGTACGCCGGGGACGGTTCGTACGCCGGAGAGGATTCATACGCCGGAGGGGATTCATGTGCGGCGGGGCGAGCCGAGGGCGCCCGGAGCGGGGCCTGTCGCACCCTTCCCCCCATGGGAGGACCGGCGCTGCCCTCCGCTGGCGCACCCGCCGCCGAGCTGTCGGAGGGCGGCACGGCCGCCCGGGACGGGTCGACCGGGGACACGTCGGGGGGCGGAACGGCCCCCGCCGGGGGATCGCCCACGGAGGGATCGCCCGCGGACGCGCCGGGCGGCGGGACGGCTTCCGCGGAAGGAGCGGCCGCGGGCCCGTCGGGGGGAGGGACGGCTCCGGAGGCGGAGTCGCCCGCGGCAGGGTCGTCGGCGGACACCCCCGGCGGCGCGATGGCCGCCGCCGAGGGGTCGGTCGGGAAGGTGTCGCGCGAGGGCGGCACGGCCGCGGTGGACTCCGTGAAGGGGTCCGGTCCGGGCACGTCCGCCGGCAGGAGGAGCACCTTCGCCGGGGCGGCGGCGTCGTTGTCGCGCCCGCCGCAGCTCGACAGCCCGGCGGCGAGGATCGCGACCGCGAGTACGGCGGCCGCGGAGGCCGGCCGGCGATGGGGCGAGCGCACAGGATCCTCCCGTGTGTGCGGTCCGTGACGTTCATGGTGTCTTTCTCTGTCTGCCGCACGTCCGTACCTGTCGCAACCGGGAAATCACCCTCCGTGAAGTGGCTTGAACGCGTTCAACGAGCGGGCACGAGCCCTCGCCGCGGCAAGGGAGTGCACGCCAGTGGCCGCGTCCACGCATCCGGAGGCCGGGACGGCCCGCCATGAACCGCTGCCCGCCGGGTACCGCCATCTGCACCACGGCACCCGCGTCGACCGGGATCCCGGACCGCCCCCGGCACCGCGGCCGCTGCGTGGGAACCGACGGGAGCGCGCACCGGCGGTCGGGGCCTCTTTGCCACGAGGCCGCCACGAGGCCGCCACGAGCCCGCTACGCGCCGGGAACAGGATCGACGGCCGGCGCGTGCTCGACCGCACGGCACACGGTCGGCCGCAGCAGGCGCACCCCGCACCGGACCGCGGCCGCCGACCCCGGACCGGCAGTACCGGCCGCCCGGGGCCGCCTGGTCGATACTGGACAGCAGGAGGCTGCACGCGTCCGGCGTCGAAGGAGCGCCCTCCATGGAGTGGTTCACCTCGACCGACTACTGGCTGAGCCGGCTCGTCTTCCAGCGGGGCCTCGCCGCCCTGTACCTCGTGGCGTTCCTGGCCGCCGTGCTCCAGTTCCGTCCGCTGATCGGCGAGCGGGGCATGCTCCCGGTCCCCGACTACCTGCGCTATGCGTCGTGGCGGCGCGCGCCCGGCATCTTCCAGTGGCACTACTCCGACCGCTTCTTCGCCGGGTGCGCCTGGACGGGCTGCCTCGTCTCCGCCGCGCTGCTGGTGGGTGTCGACCAGCTGCTGCCGTTGTGGGGAGCGATGCTGCTGTGGGCGGTGCCCTGGGCGCTGTACCTGTCGATCGTCAACGTCGGCCAGACCTGGTACGCCTTCGGCTGGGAGTCGCTGCTGCTGGAGGTCGGCTTCCTGGCGGTGTTCCTCGGCAACGACCGCACGGCACCGCCGGTCCTGGTGCTGTTCCTGCTGCGCTGGGTGCTGTTCCGGGTGGAGTTCGGCGCCGGGCTGATCAAGCTGCGGGGCGACGAGTGCTGGCGGAAGCTGACCTGCCTGTACTACCACCACGAGACGCAGCCGATGCCGAACCCGTTGAGCTGGTTCTTCCACCACCTGCCGAAGCCGCTGCACCGGGTGGAGGTGGCCGCGAACCACGTGACCCAACTGCTCGTACCCGTACTGCTGTTCACTCCGCAGCCGGTCGCCACCGCGGCGGCCCTGACGATCGTGGCGACCCAGCTCTGGCTGGTGCTCTCCGGGAACTTCGCCTGGCTCAACTGGGTGACGATCGTGGTCGCGCTGTCGGCCGTGGATGGTTCCCTGTTCGTGACGGCGCCGGATCTGCCGCCGCCCCCGGTCTGGTACGGGGCCGTGGTGATCGCCCTGACGGCCGTGGTGCTGTTCCTCAGCTACCGCCCGGCCCGCAATCTCGTCTCCCGGCGCCAGGTCATGAACCGGTCCTTCGATCCGCTCCACCTGGTGAACACTTATGGCGCGTTCGGCACGGTCGGCCGGATCCGCCAGGAAGTCGTCGTCGAGGGCACGGACGAGGAGATACCGCACCGGGCGGGTGTGTGGCGGGAGTACGAGTTCAAGGGGAAGCCGACCGATCCGGGGCGGCTGCCGCGCCAGTTCGCCCCGTACCACCTGCGGCTGGACTGGCTGATGTGGTTCGCCGCGCTCTCCCCGGGGTACGCCCGGCCCTGGTTCGGGGCCTTCGTCGAACGGCTGCTGGAGAACGACCCCGACACGCTGAAGCTGCTGCGCAGGAACCCCTTCCCGGACGCGCCGCCCCGCTACGTCCGCGCGCGGCTCTACGTGTATCGCTTCACCACCCGGCGGGAGCGGCGGGCCACCGGCGACTGGTGGCACCGGACCCCGGTCCGGGACTTCCTCCCGCCGACCCGGCTGTCCGCCGCGCCGTTCCATGAGGACGTTCCCTAGCCCCCAGACCCAGACGGCCCAGGACCTCCCCGGCCCCCTGATGCGCGACCGCTGCCATCGCGTCACTCTTGATGACCTCCAAGAGCGCGAGACGATACGTCTCGTCCAGTCGTGGGGCTGCTCGCGGGCATGTGCACCGGGAACGCACGGTACCCCCGGCCTGGGTCCGGCCGGGGGCACTTGCACTGCGCGTGCTCGGGGTGTCCGTCGCCCCGCTCGCCGTCTTCCGCGTCGGGCGTCAGTCGATACCGGGCAGGATGTGCGGTTCGGCGAGGTCTTCCTCGTAACCGGCGAGTCGGATCGGGGCCGAGCGGGCCCACACTTCGAGGCTGCCGAGCTTTTCGGGCCCGGCGGTCCGATCGCCGTCTTCGGCGGACTCCTTTTCGGGCTTCGTCATCTCTGGTGTCACCGCGCACTCCTCCGTGTCGCGTAACTCCGGGACGTCGCACGGACCGGCCGCTCGACCGGTCGCCGACGCCCGGAAGGTAAGGGCTGGGGCAGCTTCGGACGCGGTGGCGCCTGGCGTTCGAGCGGGACCGCGGCCCGCGGTACGGGCCTGCCCCTGGAAGGCCTCGGGGAGCGGGTGGGCTCCTTACAGGCGATCCTTCCGGCCCAGATTAACCAAATGAGCGCGGGGGCGCTCGATGGGGGACCGTTCCTTTGCGTCAACTTTCCTTTGCTCCGCGTTAAAGGACGTGTCCAACGGACATGGTGTGCTGTCCCTGCGGCGGCCGCATCACGGGGAGGTACACGCATGAAGCTGCGTACGGTCGACGAGCTGATGGACCTGCTGCACGCCTGCCGGGGCGCCTGGGACACACCGGACGGCACGGGCGCTCCCGTGGATCTGCACGACCATGCCCTCCAGACCGCGCACCTGCTCCGCCGTTCCCATCCGAGCGACAAGGAACTGCAGGTCGCCGGGCTCTGCCACGACCTCGGCCTTTTACTCTGTCCGGGTGACGACGCGGGACACGCAGACCGGGGCGCCGACGCGGTACGGCCCCTGCTCGGCGAGCGCGTCGCGCGGCTCGTCCGGCTCCACGTGGCGGCGAAGCGCTATCTGGCGGCCGTCGAGCCCGGCAGGGTCCTGTCGGCGCGGAGCGCGATGACGCTGAGGGCGCAGGGCGGGGTGATGACCCGCGAGGAGGCGGTGGCGTTCAGCCGCGATCCGCTCGCGGAGACGGCGGTGACGCTGCGCCACGCCGACGACGCGGGGAAGGTCGTCGGCCTGGACGTGGGAATCATGGAGGACTGGCGGCCCGTACTGGAGCTGGTGGCCGCCCGGCACCAGCAGGCGGGCGTCCCCCCGCGGCCGTGAGCGGAGCCTCCCGGCCTGTGTCGTGCGAGGCGGGGAACCCCTCGGTCGGCCGTGGGGCCGGGGCACCCGCCGCCCGGGGGCCTGCCCGGTTAGCCCGGGACCTGCCCGGCTGTCCCAGGACCTTCCAGTCGGGCCCGGGACCTGTCAGGCGGCCCGGGACCTGCCGGCTGTCCCGGGACCTGTCAGACGGCCCAGGACCTTCCAGTCGGGCCCGGGGACCTGCTGGCTGTCCCGGGACCTGTCAGACGGCCCGGGACCTACCAGTTGGCGGGGGCGTAGTCCTTGAGGAAGCAGCCGTACACGTCCTCGCCGGCCTCGCCTCGCACGATCGGGTCGTAGACCCGGGCCGCGCCGTCGACCAGGTCGAGCGGGGCGTGGAAGCCGGCCTCGGCGAGCCGCACCTTGTCCGGGTGGGGACGCTCGTCGGTGATCCAGCCGGTGTCCACGGCGGTCATCAGGATGCCGTCCTGCTCGAACATCTCCATGGCGCTGGTGCGGGTGAGCATGTTCAGCGCGGCCTTCGCCATGTTGGTGTGCGGGTGTCCCGCACCCTTGTAGCCGCGGCTGAAGACGCCCTCCATCGCGGAGACGTTCACCACGTACTTGCGGTCGGCCGCCGCCGCGGCCATCGCGGGACGGAGCCGGCTGATGAGGATGAACGGGGCCGTCGAGTTGCACAGTTGCACTTCGAGGAGCTCCACCGGATGCACGTCCTCGACCGTCTGTACCCAGCTGTTCGTGGGGTCGAGGTCCGGGACGAGCCCGCCCGCGTCGATGGCCGTGCCCGCCTCGATCCGGGCGAGCGACGCCGAGCCGCCGACGAGGGCCAGGTCGGTCACGTCCTGCGCGCTCATGCCCTGCCCGTCGCGCGCGGCGGGCAGGGCGGCGACGGTGTCCACCGCGCCGCTGCCGAACGCGCCGATCACCTCGGATGCGGGCAGCTCGCCGGCCGGCAGCGGCGCGGACTCCGCGGCGATCAGCTCGCTGTAGGCGCGGGGGGTGCGCCGGACCGTCTGGGCGGCGTTGTTGATGAGGATGTCCAGCGGGCCCTCGGCTGCGACGGAGTCGGCGAGGGCGACCACCTGGGCCGGATCGCGCAGGTCGATGCCGACGACCTTGAGGCGGTGGATCCAGTCGGCGCTGTCCGGCATGGCCTTGAAGCGCCGGATGGCGTCATTGGGGAAGCGCGTGGTGATGGTGGTGTGCGCACCGTCGCGCAGCAGCCGCAGCGCGATGTACATGCCGATCTTGGCGCGCCCGCCGGTGAGGAGGGCACGGCGGCCGGTCAGGTCGGTGCGGGCGTCGCGCCGGGCCCGGTTGAAGGCCGCGCAGTTCTGGCACAGCTGGTGGTAGAAGGCGTCGACCTCTACGTACCGGGTCTTGCAGGTGTAGCAGGAGCGGGGACGCTGGAGTATGCCCGCGATCTCGCCCCTGGCCGAGGACGACGGAAGGATCCCCTGGGTCTCGTCGTCGATGCGGTCCGCCGAGCCGGTGGCGGTGGCCTCGGTGACCGCCCGGTCGTGGGCGGTCTTGGCGGCGCGGCGCTCCTGGCGGCGGCGCTGCTTCACCATGCGGTAGATGCCGGCCGTGGCACGCCGCACGGTGATCGCGTCCGGGTGGTCGACGTCCAGCTCGTCGAGCTCCTTGAGCACGTCCAGACAGACGGCCAGCCGCTCGGGGTCGATGCCGGGACCGTACTCCTGGCTGTCCTGTGTCACCGTCATCGCCGCTGCTGATCCTCGTGTCCTCGCACGCCGCATCCGGCGTTCCCGACGTTTCCCGAAGACGGAACTCTACGTAGCCGTGGCACAAGGCGACAAACCCGCGTACGCACGATCACCGTTCGGCTGCGACGGGTGGTGGGCCGGGAGCCCGCGTCGGATGCTCGGAGGCAAGGATTCCGGGGCGGGTCGCCCCGTGGGAGCGAGGAGTGATCCGGCGATGTGGAGGTCCATGGCCGATACGGCTCCGCTGCGCGGGTGGGTCCTGGGCGGCTGCGGGTTCGTCGCCATGGCGGTGGCGTACTTCGTGCTGCCGCTGGACTTCATCGGCCCGCACCGGCCGGTGCTCAGCTGGACGGTCTTCGGCCTGGTCCTCGGCTTCATCGCCGCGCTCCTGCTGCGGCAGATCAGGAACATGCTGCTGGGGCAAGAGGAAGCCCATCCCGGCCTCGTCATCGCCCTCCTGATGTGCCTGTCGGTGCTCTTGTTCTCGTCGACGTACTACTCGCTCGCCAAGGAGCCGGGCGCCTTCTCCGGCCTGTACACCCGGGTCGACGCCCTGTACTTCACGGTGGTCACGCTGGCCACGGTGGGGTACGGCGACGTGGTGCCGACGAGCCAGACGACCCGGATCCTGGTCATCGTGCAGATCCTCTACACCTTCGTCTTCCTGACGGCGGCGGCCACCTCCCTGACCCGCAGGATGCAGTCCCGCTTCACCGACCGCATCAAACGGGAGCGGCACCGGCCGTGACCCGCGGTGTCCGGTGCGCGGGCCGCCCACGTCGGCCGGCCCCTCCCCTGTGACGCACCTTGTCGAGCTGCCTCACCGTTCCGGAGCTGCCTCACCCCTCCGGAGCGGGCGCAGCGCCCGTACCGCCCTTCGGGGCCGCGGGCTGCGGTCCCTGGCCCGGCCCCGCCCCCGGGGCCAGCCGGTTGCGGAGGAGTTCTCCCACGATGGACGCGGTCACGGAGGAGACCAGGAGGAGCGGCACCAGGTCCTCGGAGTGCCCGCGGAGGAGCAGCGCCCCCAGGACGGTGGCGGTCACCGGGAGACGGATGACCGCCGCGGTCGACGCGGTGATGCCCACAGCCAGCCCGGACGCGGCGCCCAGACCCGGGAGGGGCGCGAAGATGATGCCGACGGCCGACCCGATGAGGATGGCGGGGAAGATGGGGCCACCGCGCATGCTGCCGAGACAGATCCCCCAGGCGACGCCCTTGATGAGCACGAGCGCGACCAGGGCGCCGATGGGCCAGGCCGCGGGGTTGGCGGCGAGGGTGCTGAGGGTGGTCTGGCCCGAGGTCGCCACTTCGACCGTCGAGCGTCCGGTGGTCCAGCCGTACACGGCGAGTACCACACCGACGACGGCCGCGCAGTACACCGTGCGACGAGCGGTGCGGACCGCCGTCAACGCCTTGACCTTGGCGCCCAGTGCCAAGGCGCAGACGGACAGGGCGGCGATCAGTGCGGCGAGCGGGATGCCCCATATGAAGTCCCCGGGGTCCGGCACATGGGTCGGCGGCACGACCGGCAGGGAGAGGGCGCCGATCGACAGTCCGGTCCACTGGCCGAACCCGGTGAACACCAGAGCGCCGACTCCGCTGGCGAGGAGGGCCGGCAGCAGGACCGCCACGAGCATCGGCCCGCCGATACCTGCGGCCTCCAGCATCATGACGGCGGCGACCAGCGGACTGCCGAAGATGGTCGAGATGGTCGCGGTCGAACCGGCCATGCCGAGCACGGGTACGAGATGCGGCGAGGCGGCCCGCCACGCGGCGGGCATGGCGAGCAGTGCGAGTCCGGCACCCATCGCCATCAGCGGGGCCTCGGGGCCGAGGACGACACCGAGCGGCAGGCAGATGAGGGCGGCGAGGATCACGCCCGGTACGTCCTTCGGCAGGAAGGGCTTTCCGCCGCTCAGCCCGTCGACGGGGATGTGACCGCCGCGGCCCGGGGCCCGGGTGACGATCGGGGCGACCAGCAGGCCGGCCAGGATCAGCGCCGGGATCGGCCACCAGGACGGTGGCCCGTCCATACCGAGGGCACTGGGCAGGTTCTCCCAGACACCGCGCTGGAGCTGGTGCTCGACGACGAGGAAGGCCCAGGCAGTGAGGGCCAGCGGAACGCCGGCGAGCCCGGAGAGCAGCAGGACGCGCCAGTACCCGGTACTGACGAGCATGTCGTGCAGCGCGTTCCCGGCGAGGGTGGGCGGCTTTCCGCCCGGAGTCGTGGCCATCGGCTTCCTGTCGGAACGGCGACCCGTGTCCCGGCGCTCCGGTCGGGCGCCGGGACACGGTGGTGGACGGGTCCGTCAGGCGCGCGTCGCGCCGGGCTGCTCGGAGTGGTACACGCACAGCGCCCAGATCACGAAGACGTAGACCGCGATGAGCAGCAGCGACCACAGGGGGAGGTAGGGCAGGAACATGAAGTTCGCGATCAGCGCGAGTATCGCGAAGAAGATGCCGGCCATGCGGGCCCAGGTGGCGCCCTTGAGCAGGAACGCCCCGGTGACCACGACCAGGAGGCCGATGATCAGGTGGATCCAGCCCCAGCCGGTGAGGTCCCACTTGTACACGTACCGGCCGATCCGGGCGTAGACGTCGTCCTCGGCGATGGCCGCGATGCCCTGGAAGACGCTGAACACGCCGGTCACCATCAGCAGGATGGCGGCGAAGAGCATGCCGCCGGCGCCCTTTCCGGTGAGTCCGGCGGATGGGGACGGTCTGGCGGTCTGCTGGCTCATGGCGGTCTCCCTCGTTACTGGGGCCGTACGGCGGGTGGCCGTTCCGTACGGCACGAGCTTCCGCCGGGAGGGGGACGGTGGCCGGTATTTACTGCTCTGTTCGGGTGAGATCGGGGGTCGTCCGACGGCACGGGTGGCCCGAGACGGCCGGGTCGCCCGATGTTCGGGATCGCCGGACGGCACGGGTCGCCCGACGGCACCGGCAGCCCGAGGGGCCGGGGCGCCCGATGGTCCGGGCCTCCTGACCGTCGCTCCGTCCGGCCGCCCGGCAGAACGAGGCGCCGGGGCCTGCGACGGCCTGCCGACGTCAGATGCGGGGCGGCCGGGCAGCCGGACCGGCGAACACACAGTCCCCGCAGAGTCCGCCCCCGGACACCGGTGGTACGGGCAGCAGCTGGTGCGCCGGAACGCAGTGCCCTGGGGTCCCGCGGATGTCCTGCACCCCGCGGATGTCCTGCGCCACGCGGATGTCCTGCGTCCCGCGGAATTCCTCCGGCGGCGAGCTCAGATGGTGACGCCGCGCGCCCTGAGGTAGGCCAGGGGGTCGACGTCGGAGCCGTAGCCAGGGCCGGTGCGGATCTCGAAGTGCAGGTGCGGTCCGCTGCTGTTGCCGGTCGAGCCGGAACGGGCGATCCGCTGGCCGCCGCTCACCTTCTGCCCCTCGCGGACGCTGTAGGCGGACAGATGCGCGTACTGGCTGTACCTGCCGTCCTGGTGCCGGATCACGACCTGGTAGCCGTACGACCCCGCCCAGCCCGCCGAGACGACCGTGCCGGGAGCGACGGCCCGTACGGAGGTCCCGGTGGACACGGGGAAGTCGACCCCGGTGTGGTAGCCGGACGCCCATGAGGAACCGGCCTTGCGGTAGGGCGTTCCCGGTGAGGCGTCGACCGGCGCGGCGAACCGCGCCGTCGACGCGGCGGGACCGGCCGGACGGGTCTTGGCCGGACCGCTCGCCGGGCGGGTCCTGGCCGGACCGGCCTCCGGGCGGGCCGGGGCGGCGGGTGGCACGGGCCTGGCCGTGGGCGGCTTCTGATCGGCGGCCGGCGGCTTGGGCGCGGGCCGCGACCTCGGCGGCGGGGGCGCCGGCCGGGTCGGGGCGGGCCGGACGGTGTCCAGGCTGAGTCGCTGGCCCGGCAGGATGAAGTCCGGGTTGTCGCCGACGACTTTGCGGTTGGTCTCGTACAACGACCGCCAGCCGCCGCGCACATGCTCGTCGTCCGCGATCCGGGAGAGCGTGTCGCCGTGGACGACGGTGTAGCTCTCGCGCTTCCCGGGGACGGACGTCGCGGTCGCGGCGGAGGCCGCGGTCCGTTCGGTCTTCTGCGGGTGTGCCTTGCGCACGGCGCTGACGTCCGGCGCGTCCCCGCCCCGGGTGAGACCGGCGCGCGTCGAGCAGACCGGCCAGGCGCCGGGCCCCTGCCCCTCGAGGACCTTCTCGGCGACCGCGATCTGCTGCTCCCTGGTCGCGAGGTCGGCGCGTGGCGCGTAGGCGGTGCCGCCGTACTCCTCCCAGGTGGACTGGCTGAACTGGAGCCCGCCGTAATAGCCGTTGCCGGTGTTGATGCGCCAGTTGTTCGTGGACTCGCAGGCGGCGACCTTCTCCCAGGTCTCCGTCGAAGCGGCGTCCGCCGTGCCCGCGCCGACCAGCGGCAGCGCCATGCCCGCACCGCTCGCGGTGACCGTGAGCGACGCCCGGTTGATCCGGCTCGGCTGGTACCGGCGATGCCTACCGCGTTCCGCCATGGTTCCCCCTTGAACGCTTCAGGAGCCCGCAAACGTAGTTGCTCCTGACGGGCCAGGACAAGGGTGCCAGGAATGACCGTTTGACGGACGGGATTCGGCGAACATGCCAGGCCCACGGGCGCAACTCCAAGGACTCCAGGAGCAACGAATGAGCGGAACAGCACAGATCGGCGTCACCGGACTCGCGGTCATGGGTCGGAATCTCGCCCGGAATTTCGCACGTAACGGCTTCACCGTCGCGGTGCACAACCGCAGTGCGGCGCGCACCCGCGCGCTGGTCGACGAGTTCGGCGACGAGGGGACCTTCGTCGCCGCGGAGACGGCCGAGGAGTTCGTCGCCGCGCTGGAACGGCCGCGCCGGCTGGTCGTCATGGTCCAGGCGGGCGCCGCGACCGACGCCGTGATCGAGGAGTTCGCGCCGCTCCTCGAACCGGGCGACGTCATCATCGACGGCGGCAACGCGCATTTCGAGGACACCCGGCGCCGGGAGCGCGAACTGCGCGCGCGGGGGCTCCATTTCGTGGGTGTGGGCATCTCCGGTGGTGAGGAGGGCGCACTCCACGGCCCCAGCATCATGCCGGGCGGCTCGGCCGAGTCGTACGCCTCTCTCGGGCCGTTGCTGGAACGCATCGCGGCGAAGGCGCCGGACGGCACGCCCTGCACGGCGCACGTCGGCCCCGACGGCGCGGGCCACTTCGTGAAGATGGTGCACAACGGCATCGAGTACGCCGACATGCAGCTGATCGGCGAGGCGTACCACCTGTTGCGGAACGTCGCCGGGTACTCCCCCGCGCAGATCGCCGAGACGTTCCGTTCCTGGAACAACGGTCGGCTGGACTCGTACCTGATCGAGATCACCGCCGAGGTGCTCGCCCACACGGACACCGCCACGGGTCTGCCGTTCGTCGACATCGTGGCGGACCGGGCGGAGCAGAAGGGTACGGGCCGCTGGACGGTGCAGACAGCGCTCGACCTGGGCGTGCCGGTGTCGGGGATCGCCGAGGCGGTGTTCGCTCGGTCCCTGTCGGGGCACGCGGACCTGCGGGAGGCGTCGCGTTCGCTGGCCGGGCCGCGCCCCGTCCCGATGGCCGCGGACGAGGCCGGCGCATTCGCCGCTCAGGTGGAGCAGGCGTTGTACGCGTCCAAGATCGTGTCGTACACCCAGGGCTTCCACCAGATCCGGGCGGGCGGCCAGACGTACGGCTGGGACATCGACCTGGGTGCCGTGGCCTCGTTGTGGAGGTCCGGGTGCATCATCAGGGCCGCGTTCCTGGACCGGATCCGCCGCGCGTACGACGAGCGGCCCGACCTGCCGAGCCTGCTGTCCGACAAGGGCTTCGCCGACGAGATCGGGGAGGCGCAGGAGGACTGGCGGGCCGTGGTGGTGGCCGCGACCCAGCGAGGGGTGCCGGTGCCGGGCTTCTCCGCGTCACTGGCGTACTACGACGCACTGCGCGCCACCCGGCTTCCGGCGGCCCTGACCCAGGGCCAGCGGGACTACTTCGGGGCGCACACGTACCGCCGAACGGACCGCGGCGGCTCGTTCCACACCGTCTGGGGCGGCGACCGCTCGGAGGTGCGGACGATCTGACGCGGGGGCGTGCGTCCACGGGAGTCCTCCGGG
Source organism: Streptomyces sp. NPDC030222 (assembly GCF_055573115.1). NCBI lineage: Bacteria > Bacillati > Actinomycetota > Actinomycetes > Kitasatosporales > Streptomycetaceae > Streptomyces > Streptomyces sp. NPDC030222. Next base: position 274,195 of record NZ_JBVICA010000003.1, on the reverse strand, counting down.
CCGGCGCGTGCCGTACGCGCACGGTCCGGAGGACGCCCGCGCTAGACGCGGCGCAGCGGCCCGGGGTCAGGAGGAGGCCCCGGAACGGGCTCGGGGCCGGGACCGGGTGGCTCCGGCACCGGTTCCGGCGACGGCCCGGGCGGTGGAGCGGGCGGCGGTACGGGCCCCGGCCCCGGAGGAACCGGCGGGGGCGCGGGCGGCACGGGCCCGGGTCCGGGCGGCGGTTCGGTCATGGGACACCTCCGGGGTGAGGGACGGTACGCGCCGGGGAGCACGCCCTACCGGAACGGCGGAGGTCCGTGCCTCCCGGAGCCGGCGGGCACGACCGCGCATGCGCCGGGGCACTCCGTCGGCCGGTACGTGACCGAGACCGTGTCGGCGGCGCCGGGGCGGTCACGGGGAGTGACGCGGACGGAAGCGTCACGGCGGGAGGACGCCGGTCGCGGGGTGTGGGGACATGCGGTACTCCAGGAGTTCGCCCGCGCGGGGACCCAGGGTGTGTCCGGCGGCGAGGCGCGGCGCAGCTGACCCGCCGCGTCGCGCGGTCCGTCTGCGCCCCGCACATCAGAGCCTGGCCCCTCCTCCGGCCGACCGCACATCGTGGTCATCCGTCCGAGGGCGCTCACGGGACGCACCGGTGACTCCACGGCCGCCCCCGGCCCACGCGCCCGCACACAAACGGGAACGGAGCGGATAGCAGCGCACGGCCCCGCGCCGGGGCGGGCGCGGGGCCGTGCAGGGTCGAGCGCAGGGGCGGGGCTTCGGCCGGGTGACCGCTGACGCGGCCACCGGGCCCGGCGGTCACCGCCCCCGGGGGTCGTTCTCCGCCTGTCCCTGCCGTTCCTGGGCCTGCCGGACGAGCTCCGCCGGGGGCTGCGGGGCCCCCTCGGGGTGCTTGGCGGCCCACCGGGCCGCGTAGGGGCACAGCGGGACGACGGGCACGCCCTCCCGGGCGGCCGTCGCGTAGAACTCGCGCACGAGGGAACCTGCGACACCCTTGCCCTCGTGGGCCGGTTCGACGACGGTGTGCACCGCCACCAGCGCGTGGGGCTCTGCGTCGAGAACGAAATAGGCGATGTGCCCGGCGAGTTCACCCTCGTCGTACGCCTCGAGGCGTCCCCGCGTACGGTCGTCCCGGATGTCGACGGTCATGACGGTTCCTCCCTCTCCCCGCAGAGCCGTGCCACCGGCCCCGGCTCAATGGGCTCAGTGGACGGGCTGCGCTTCGAGGACGCGGGCGTGCGGGCTGCGCAGGGTGCCGGTACCGGGCACGGGCTGCGAGGGGTCCGCGCCGAGCTCGACGATCCGGTTGTCGGCGTCCACGTGCACCACCCTGGGCTCGAGGCTGCGCGCCTCGGCGTCGTCGACCTGGGCGTAGCTGATGAGGATCACCAGATCACCGGGGTGCACGAGGTGGGCGGCGGCACCGTTGATCCCGATGACGCCGGATCCGCGTTCGCCCTCGATGACGTAGGTCTCCAGCCGCGACCCGTTGTCGATGTCCACGATGTGGACGAGTTCCCCCGGCAGCAGATCGGCGGCCTCCATCAGGTCGGCATCGATGGTGACGGAGCCGACGTAGTGGAGGTCGGCCTCCGTGACGGTTGCACGGTGGATCTTGGACTTGAACATGGTACGAAGCATGGAGAAACTCCCGGTTTGTCTGCTCCCTGCCTGCTTTCTGCAGGTCAAGGGCGGTCTCCGGAGCCTACAACGATTCGCATGTCCGGTCAGCTTTCCCCAGGTCTTTCAAGACCCATGCTGACCTACTGCTGACCTTTCCGGCGCACAGTCAGGGCAGTGCAGCAGCTTCCCCGCGCGGGGCGGGGGACCGCCAGCAGTCAGTCGTCATGACCGGACGCCCGTCCGGCGAAATGCTCCCGCCGGACGGGCTGCGCGCCCCTTACATGGCCCGTCGGGGGACGTCGAAGCTGGTGAACGCACTCCGTTTCGGCAGGCGGTAGGTCTCCCGGCCGGTGATCGAGTTGAGGATCGCGGCGTTGCGGACGGCGCCGATGTCCAGGTTGGGCGATGAGACACCGTGGGAGTGGACCTCCGCATTGGCCAAGAAGACCCGGCCCGTCACCCCGGCGGCGAGTTCGACGGAGTGGTCGACGCGCACCCGTGGACGGCCGCGGCCGTCACGCAGGATGAGGTCCTCGACGGGCTTCAGGAAGGAAGGGGTCCTGTTGCGGTAGCCGGTGGCCGCCACGACCAGGTCGGTGGTGTGCTCGAAGGTCTCGCCCGTGTCGCGGTGCCGGCAGGTGAGGACCGCCTGCCCCGTCTCGTCCACGGTCGCCGATTCGACGGTGATACCGAAACGGAGTTCCACCTCGGCCAGTCCGTGCTCCAGTTGGCGCCGGTAGAGCAGTTCGTGGATCTCCTGGAGGGTGTCGGTGGAGATGCCCTTGTAGAACTGCCACTGCTCGCCGACCAGTCGGTCGCGTACGTCCTCCGGCAGGGAGTGGAAGTACTGCATGTACGCCGGAGTGGTCATCTCCAGCACCATCTTGGTGTAGTCCAGCGGCGCGAAGGACGACGTGCGGGTCAGCCAGCTCACCGCAGGGCCGCCGTCGAGGTTCCGGCCGAGGAGGTCCACGGTGACCTCGGCCCCCGACTGGCCGGAGCCGACGACCGTGACCTTGCCCGCGGCGGCAGCGGCGGCCGCCCGGTACAGGTAGTCGCCGGTGTGCAGCAGCTTCTCCGCGGGCAGGCCCGCCAGGGCGTCCGGGACGTACGGGGCGGTGCCGATGCCGAGGACGAGGTTGCGGGCGTGCAGCCGCAGCCAGGAGCCGTCGCCGCGTACGGCGTGCACGGTGAAGCGTTCTGCGGTGGCGTCCCAGTGGATCTCCTCGGCGCGGTGGGAGAAGTGGACCGAGGGGAGCTTCGCCGCCGCCCAGCGCAGGTAGTCCTCGTACTCGCGGCGGGAGGGAAAGAAGTTCTCCCGTACCGTGAACGTGTAGAGCCGGTCCATGTCGTGGAGGTACTCCAAGAACGACAGGGGGTGACGGGGTGAGACGAGCGTGACGAGGTCGGCGAGGAAGTTCACCTGCATCGAGGCGTCGCCGAACATCATGCCCCGGTGCCAGGTCAGCTCGGGCTGTTCCTCCAGGACGACCAGGTCGAGGTCGTCCACGGTCGATGCCAGGGCGGCCAGGCCGAGGTTGAAGGGGCCGCAGCCGATGGCCACCACGTCGTGTTCGACGTCGCTGTTCCCGTTCATCGGGGTAAGTCCTCCTCGGAGCGGGGGTGGATCATCAGGACGGCGGTCTTGTCGGGGAAGGCGACCTCACCGACGTGGCGGAATCCGGCGGCGGCGAACGCCTTGAGCGAGGGGGCGTTGGTCACGTCGGGCTCGGCGGCCACCCGCGGGCATGCGGGGTCGGCGGCCAGCAGACCCTCTGCGAGGGCGCGCAGCAGGGTGCGGCCCAGGCCCCTGCCCGTACGCCCCGCTTCGCCGATGGCGATGTGCAGGCCGAGATCGTGGGGGTGGTACGGGTAGTGCTCGGCAAGGCGGTCGCGCATCACCCGGTAGACCTCGATGTACGCGAGCGGCCGGCCGTCCAGGTCGATCAGGACGGGCAGGATGGCGTCGCCTGCGAGGTGCCCGGCAATCTCCTCGTACCAGCGCTCGCGCGGCCATGCCTGGTGCCAGAAGGCGTCGATGTGCGGTGACTGCATCCAGCCGTGCACGAGGTCCAGGTCCGCGCCCTCGGCCTGCGCGACCCGTGCCGACCAGCGGCCGGTCAGGAGCGGGAGTGGCGGGCCGGGGATCGTGGCGGTCGACTGCTGGTGCGCCGACGTCATGCGGTCGCCTCCTGGAGCGGGTTGGGGGCGTCGAGGTAGACGGACTGGGCGTCGAGCGGGGCGAGGACCTCGTCGATGCCGTGCAGCCGGGTGAGGAGATTGCCCTTGCACGGCAGGGTGTCGGCCTCCAGCCAGCGGCGGGCCAGCCGGTCCCCGTCGGGCGCGGCCTCGGCGAGAGCGGGCAGGGCGGCCCGCAGCCGGGCGGCGAGTACGGCGAGCAGGTCGCGTTCGTCCGCGAGGCCGTCGACGGCGAGGCAGCCGACGACCGACAGCGCCTGGTTGCGCAGCAGGTAGTACGAGAGCCGGTCGTCGACGAGGGCGTCGTCGACGACGGCGAGCGTGGAGGAGTCCGCACCGAGCCACTGGAGCAGGCCGGACAGGTACGAGGTGGCCAGGTAGTAGCCCTGGTTGTCGCGGAACGTGCTGCCCGTCACCCGGCCCTGCGCGTCCAGCCGTACGAGGGTGTTCTGCTGGTGGGCCTCCAGGCCGATGCCGGTGGCGGCGTACAGGTGGAGCATGGGGACCAGCACCTTGTCGGTGTAGTCAGCCGTCCACTCCTCGGCGGCGCCGGGGCCGAGGCCGGCGACGAGGTCGCCGAGCGCGCTGCGGCCCAGGCCGGGGCGGGGGGCCACCAGGCCCACCAGGCAGCGCAGGTCCGCTATGCCCTCGGGAACTTCGCGCACGGCGACGTCGAGGCCGGTCACCGCCGGTCCATCCGGGCGCCCCGGTTCATCGACCGCGATCCAGGCGGGGTCGCGGGTGATGGCGAAGCCGGGGTGTGCCGTGAAGGTGTCCGCCGCGTAGCCGGCGTCGAGCAGACGGTTGATCTCCAGTCCGCGGCGCAGCTCGGTACGGGTGGACTCGCGGCGGGAGTTGGTCAGCCGCAACCCGAGGGAGAGTTTCAGCATCACGTCGGCGTCCGGCCGGTAGACCGTGCGGACGCTGGAGGTCGGCCACCACTCGGGCCCCAGCTCGCCGAGCGGTTCCAGGGCGCCGGAGGCGACCAGTGCCCTGATGCGGGGGCGGTGCAGCAGGTCCCGGGCCTGCCAGGGATGGGCGGGGACCAGTACCCGGCCGTCGTCCGGGCGGCGTCCGGCCAGGTCGGCGAGGAGCCGGACCGCGTCCCGGCCCGCCAGGGAGGGTGCTCCGTCGACCGCGTCGTGCGAGATCACCGACTCGTCGGCGGCGAACCAGTGCAGCCGGAAGGAGCCCCGGAGCTCGGGTGAGAAGGCGGCGGCATCGTGGTCCGAGATGCCGTCCCTGCTCTTGGGCGCGGGGTGGTGCAGGTGGCCGAGGATCAGCGCCTGTTCGGCCTCAAGGAAGCCGTCGGCCTCGGCGGGCGGCTTGGGGTGCGCACGCCGGTCGAAGATGAAGGTGGTGACGCGGCGTACGGACTCGGCGGTGCGTTCCACCAGGTCGGCGACCTCACCGGCGGGGACGCCTCCGGGGCGGCTGCCGTCTCGTACGGCCGCTTCGGTGGACAGCAGCGCGACGGCCGTCACCGGGTCGGCGGTCTCCCCCAGCGGCCCGCCGGGTCCCTCCAGGCGGGCGGGGGCGAACCGGTGCCAGCCGGTGGGCGAGCAGTGCGTCACCTCGGTGACCAGGGCCAGTCCGGCGGTCTGCAGCTCAACCCGGAGCGGGCCGGGAGTGACCGGGGTGCCGGTCTCGCGGAGCCAGCACCGCAGCAGCGCCTCGATGTGGGCGTGTTCGGCGGCGCCCCGGGCGTCCGGCTCGTGCAGGGGGTCGGTAGTGGTGACGGGGGCCGTGGCCGCGGCGGTGATGCTCATGCGGCACCCTCCTCGATCAGTCGTTCGTAGGTGCGGCCGGCGTCGAGGACGGTGTCCACGAGGCCGTCGATGTCGTCGGTGGTGGCGGTGGGGTTGAGCAGGGTGAACTTCAGGCACACCTGCTTGGGCGAGCCGGGTCCGGCGGTCTCGGCCTCCGTGCGCCCGATCAGTGCGCTGCCGGATTCCAGCAGCCGGCGGCGCAGGGCGCCGTTGATGGCGTCGGCGGCGGACGGGTCCGAGCCGCGGTAGCGGAACACCACCGTGGTCAGCTCGGCCGGTGCGACCAGTTCCAGTTCGGGCTCGTCGAGGATGCGGCGCTCGGCGTGCCGGGCCAGGTCGTGGCAGGCGTCCACCATGCGGCCCATGCCCGTGCGTCCGTACGTGAGCAGGGTGGCGGCGGCCTTGACGGCGTCGGGGCGGCGGGTGGTCTGCAGGCTGCGGCCGAGCAGGCCGTCGTATCCGGCCTCGGAGTCGTCGGCCGGGTTGAGGTAGGCCACCTCGCGGTCGAGGGCGGTGAAGGCGGTGGTGTCGGAGACGAGCAGCACGCTGGTGGCGGCGGGCTGCCAGCCGATCTTGTGCAGGTCGAGGGTGATGGAGTCGGCGAGTTCCAGGCCCGCCAGCCGGCCCGCCAGCCGCTGGGAGAACAGCGTGCCGAAGCCGTACGCGGCGTCGACGTGCATCCACATGCCGTGCCCGGTGGCGATCTCGGCGATCTCAGGGAGCGGGTCGATGGAGCCGAAGTCCGTGGTGCCGGCGGTGGCGACCACGGCGATCGGCGTCCGGTCGGGGCCGAGGGAGTCCAGAGCGGCGGCCAGCACCTCGGGCCGCATGCGCCGGCGTTCGTCGACCGGAACGGGGTGGACGGCCGCCTCCCCCAGGCCGAGGGCGGCGCAGGCCCGGTGAGTGGAGAAGTGGGCGAGTTCCGAGCAGAACACCACCGGTGCCGGCAGCGCCGCCACGCCGTGCTCGCGGGCGTTGACGCCCCGCCGGAGGGCGGCGGCGTCCCGGGCGAGCAGCAGGCCCATCAGGTTGGACAGGGAGCCGCCGGGGGTGAGAACGCCGTCGGCGCGTTCCCCGAGGCCGGCCAGGGAGGTCAGGACGCCGATGAGCCAGCGCTCGACGGCGAGGGCCGAGGCGCCGGAGTCGTAGGTGTCGACCGAGGCGTTGCCGGCGGCGGCCAGGGCGTCCGCGGCGACCGCGACCGCGAGCGACGGCGGTTGCAGGTGGGCGGCGGCCCAGGGGTGGGAGAGGTCGATGCCGTGCTCGACCAGCACGGTGGCCAGCAGGTGGAGGGCGGCCTTGGCCCCGAGCCCGTCGGCGGGGAGCTCGGCCGGCCCGAGGGCCTGTGAGGCGGCGGCGAGCACCTCGGCGGGGGTGCCCGCGGGGACGGGTCCCTTCGGGCGGGGGGCGGCCGCCGCGGCGTCGACCGCCTCGGCGAGGGTGGCGAGCACCTCGGCGAGGCCGTCGTGGAAGCCGGCGAGCAGGGAGCGCGGTAAGGGGGACGGGCGGAGGCGTGTTCGGGTCATCGGTGCCACGGCCGGTACCTCCTCAGCGCTCGGCAAGCGGGTTGGGATGCGTGCCGTTCGGGTACAGCGCGTGGCGCAGGGCGCGGTCGCCGTAGCGGGTGACCACGATGCGGTCGCGGTTCAGGCCGTACCGGGGGATCTCGGGGGTGAGCAGGTCGTACTCGGAGAACCGTTCGGCCGGCGCCTGGCACTTGCGCTGGAAGTCGAGGATCGTCTGCCGCACCAGCCGCCAGAACGTCTCCTCCGGCACCCCCAGCTGGTCGGCGCACAGCGGCGCCAGGTAGCGGAAGTGGCCGACGAAGACCTGGTCCATCACGTGCTGCTTGATGATCGAGGGGTGTTTGCGGGGCAGGACGTGGTCGTGTCCGTCCGGTTCCGGTCCGCGCTCGGGCACGTCGGTGAAGGAGACGCAGACGTCGTCGACGAAGTCCTTCAGGTACAGCCGGACGGGGACGTCGTTCTCGTCGAAGCCGATCAGCGTGTTCTGACCGTGCGGGTTGAACGTGACCCCGTACCGGTACAGCACGTGCAGGATCGGCACCAGGAGGGTGTCGAACAGCCGACGCAGCCAGTCCTGCGGGTCCAGGCCTGAGGCACGGACGAGCTCGGCGACGAGGGCGTCGCCCGCGTGGTCGACGTGCAGGAGCGAGGCGAAGGTACGGACCCGCTCGTCGGGGTCCTTGCGCGCGGACACCGATTCGCGCCAGATGCAGCCGAGAGTCTCAAGGTGCTGGTACGGGGCGTCCTCAAGCTTGGAGAGGTAGGGGTGGCGCACGGTGACGGAGGCGACCTCGCCGAGGAAGACGGTCCGGCATTCCTCGGTCAGGAACACGTCGCGCTCCACCAGGCCGCGCAGCCACTGCGTGACGACCGGCGCCCCCATCGTGCAGTGCGGCGGTATGCCGCGCCAGACCAGGGTGTTGAGGATCTTCAGCGGGAGCTTGACGTCGTACCGCGCGGGGCTGGTGACGTTGGCCATCGTACGGATGGACTGGCCGGGCAGATACGCGTCCGGGCTCTCGCCGAGCGGGATGATGCGCCGCTGTGCCACGTCGGCCGCGTGCAGGACCTGGACGGCGTGGTCCCACTGCCAGGGGTGGACCGGCATCCAGACGTAGCCGGCCGGGTCGACACCGGCCTCCGCCAGGACCGCGGTGAACCGGGCCCGGGTCACCTCGTCCAGTTCGGCGCCCAGGACGTTCCGTTCGGACAGTTCCGAGGTCCCGCGGAACTCGGCGAGTCCGCGGTGGACGGCCACCCACTGGAGCTTCAGAGCCTGCGCCGACTCGGGGGCGTACTGGCGCACGTCGGTGGCGGAGAAGCCGATCCGGCCCTTGTTGGCGACGAGCAGGTTGTGCCCGGTCATGCGGCACTCCAGCTCCGTGTGGCCCAGGGAGCGCAGCTCGGCCACCGTTTCGCCGCCGTGGGTGATGCGCGCCGCGTCGACGGCGAGGGTGGCGGACAGTTCGGTGAAGTACGTGGCGATCGTGGACGGGTCGCTGCCGATCGTCGATGCCGCTTCCATGAGGAACTGCTGGGCGTCCCAGGCAGGTTGGGCGATGGAGTTGCCGAGCATGCTGGTGGCGGTCCGGGTGATCGATTCGGGGTCCACGCGCAGCCAGCCGAAGGCACCGGGGACGGCGTCGAACGCGTAGGTCGTGCCGCTGTCGAGGTCGAGACGGTAACCGCCGTCGCCGGCTTCGACCGCCTTGAGCATGTCTTCAAAACACCACTCGCCTATCGCCTTGGCGAGAAGGCGGCGGTTGGCTTCGCGCCAGGCCGCGGGCGCGACGTGGGGCAGCGCGGGCACGGGATGGTCAGCGGGGTTGAGCATCAGGCAGCTCCGATGTCTGTCCGGATCAGTGCGGCTCGGACGCCTGGACGGCCAAGCGGGCTTAGATTAGGTTAGGCTTACCTAATGAGCAAGGCCAACTTCCAGCCATACGACGCGAGTTGAATCCTGATGGAACGTCAGGTGTGCGGATAGTCGGCCACCCCCTGGACCTCGAATGGAGGTTGGTCAGCGGTGCCTTCCCGTCCTCGCACTCCCCGATGGACCTTCGCCCTGGTCAGCGCCGGCGGCATGATGATGACCCTGGACGTGACCGTCGTGAACGTCGCCCTGTCCGACATCGCGCGGGACCTGGAGACCGGCCTGGGCAGGGTCCAGTGGACCGTTTCGGCCTACTCGCTCGCGTTCGGGGCGCTGCTGCTCACGGCGGGCGCGCTCTCCGACCGCATAGGCCGCCGGACCGTGTTCACGGCCGGAATGGCCCTGTTCACCGCGGCATCGGGCGCCTGTGGCCTGGCACCGGACGCCGGCACCCTCATCGCCGCCCGCGCCGCCCAAGGCCTGGGCGGGGCCATGGTGTTCGCACCGACGCTCGCCCTGATCGCCGCCGCCTACGAAGGCGCCCGCCGCCAGGCGGCGATCGCCGCGTTCGCCGCCATCGCCTCCGCGGCCGGCGCGCTCGGACCCATCGTCGGAGGGCTGTTCGTCCAGGCCCTCGGATGGCGGTGGATCTTCCTCGTCAACGTGCCGATCGGGATCCTGGTCGTGGTCGGCGCCCTGGCCCGTATGCCCGAATCGGCGCCGCCCCCGGTCCGGCGGCGCCTCGATCCGCTGGGCGCGGTGCTCGGCGTCGGCGCGCTCCTGGCGCTGCACTATCCGCTCGTCACCGGTCCGGAAGCCGGGTGGGCGGCGCCGCAGGTGCTGATTTCGGCCATCCTGGGCGTCGTACTCTGCGTGGCCCTGGTTGCCAGTCAGCGCCGCGGCGACGGCCTGATCGACATGGCGCTGCTGCGGATCCGGGCGTTCTCCGGCGCCGCGGTGCTGGGGTTCCTCGCCCGGCTGACCAGCCTGGGCGTGCTCGCCTTCACCACACTGTGGCTCCAGAGCACCCACGCTTATTCCCCCCTGGAAGTCGGAGGCCGCCTGCTGCCCCTGACGGGCAGCCTGCTGCTCGTCGGCCTGTTCGTCGCCCGGCTGCAACGGGTGTTCCGGCCCGACGTGCTGGTGGCCGGCGGCTTCGCGGCCCAGGGGCTGGGGCTGACCGGCCTGGCCGCCGCCGGTGCGGGCCACGGCGGCCAGGCCGCCACCGTCACCGGGCTGGTCCTGCTCGGCGCGGGAGGGGCCGTCATCTTCCCGCCGCTGATGGGCGTGGCGGTGAGCGCCGTGCCCGCCGACCGGGCCGGGATGGCCTCCGGCCTGACCAACGCCTGCTACCCGCTCGGTACCGCCACCGGGGTCGCCGCCTTCGGGGCCCTGTTCTCCGCCCGCCTGGACGGCGGTCTGGGCGACGGCCCCGCTGCCGCCGCGCCGCTGCGGGAGGCGATCGAGACCGGGCGGTTGGAGCTCCTCGACGCCGCCCTCCAGCCACTCGCCCGCTCGGCCTTCTCCGGCGCCTTCAGCGCCGTCTGCCTGGCCTCCGCCCTCGTCTGCCTGCTCGGCGTACTGACCGCACGCACGCTCAGGACCGAGGCCCAAGGCCTCGACGGCACCGCGAAGCGCCCCCGGTCCCGCATCGCCCAGACCTCCTGACGCGGACCCGACGGACGCCAACCCGACGGGGGCGAACCCGTCGGGCGCGCCCGACGGGTCACACCTCCCGGGTCCGGCGCAGCAGCCACACCAGGTACGGCGCCCCGACCAGGGCGGTGACGATCCCCACCGGGATCTCGGTCGGGGCGAGCAGCCAGCGGCCCAGCGCGTCCGAGGAGACCACCAGCACGGCTCCGAGCACCGCGGCCATCGGCATCATGCGCGCGGTGCCGTTTCCGACGATGCGCCGGGCCAGGTGCGGGGCGACCAGACCGACGAAGCCGACCGCGCCCACGGCCGCCGCCGTGCCGGCCGCCAGCACGGCGCCGGCGCCGAGCACGAGCAGCCGGGCGCGGCCCAGTTCGAGCCCCAGTGCGCGCGGCAGCTCCTCCCCGAGGGCGAGCAGGTTCACCGGCCGCGCGGCGACCACGAGCAGCACCGCGACCAAGGCGGGCAGGGCGAGCCAGCCCAGAGCCTCGAAGTCCCGACCGTACGTGCTGCCGGTGAGCCAGCCGAGCGCGGCCGAGATGTTCATCTGCGCGCCCACCACCATGATGTTGACCAGCGCCATCGAGGTGGCGGCCGCACCGATGCCGACCAGGACCACCCGGGTCGGATCGAGGCCGGTCCGGCCCCCGGTCCGGGAGCCCCTGGCCACGAGCACCACGAGCACCAGCATCAGCACGCCGCCGATGCCAGCCGCGGCCGGCAGGGCCGCCAGCGGCGCCGAGGGGACGAGCACGATGACGGTGATCGCGCCGAGCGAGGCGCCGCCGGTCACGCCGACGAGTCCCGGTTCGGCCAGCGGGTTGCGTACGACCGCCTGCACCGCGGCACCCGCGACCGCCAGGCAGGCCCCGGCCAGGGCCGCCACCAGGATGCGGGGCAGCCGGAAGGACACCACCGCCTCGGTGATCTGCTCCGCGGAGCCGAACACCGCCGCGCCGAGCTGGCTCCAGCTGATCTGGACGTCGCCCACGCGCAGCGAGACGGCCATCGCGACGGCCAGGGCGAGCAGCCCGGCGCCGATCGCCACGGCGTACGTGGGCGCCCGGCGCTGGTCGCAGACCACGACCGCGGCACCGGTGTCCGCGTCACCCGTACTCACCCGGCGGGCCAGCGCCATGAAGACCGGGCCGCCGATCAACGCCGTGACCACGCCCACCGGGATCTCGGCCGGCTGCGTGGCGGACGGTGTGACGATCAACTGGGCGGCCGCGTCGGCACCGAGCACGAGCGCGCAGGACAGCAGCGCCGCCATGGGAATGAGCAGCGCGTGCTTGCGCAGGCCCAACTGCCGGACGATGACCGGGCCGATGAGTCCGACGAAGCCGATCGGTCCGGCGAGGGAGACGGCCGCGGCGGACAGCAGGACGGCGACGAGGAAGGCTGTGGGTCGGACGCGCTCGACCCGTACGCCCATCGCCTGGGCCGTCTCGTCGCCGAGTGCCAGCAGGTCCAGCGGACGGGCCAGGAAGGGGGCGATCAGCGCACCGGCGACGACGACCGCGCCCAGCGTGAGGGGCCGCTCCAGACCGGACTGCATCAGGGTGCCGTTCCCCCAGAAGAACAGCCCGCGGGTGGCCTGCACGTCGAGCATCTGCAGGAACTCGGCCGCCGAGGTGGCGGCCAGGGCGACGGTCGCCCCGGCGAGCAGCACCCGTCCGGGCGTCAGGACGCCGCCGCTCGTGAGCAGGTAGACCAGGCCGACCGCGAGGAGCCCGCCGAGGAACGCGGCGCCGCCGGCGGGGACCGGACCCAGGCTCACACCGGTGAAGGCGACGAGCACCACGGCGAAGTACGCGCCCGCGTTCACCCCCAGCGTGTCGGGGGCCGCCAGGGGATTGCGCGTGGCGCCCTGGACGAGCACCCCGGAGACGCCGAGGGCGATGCCGACGACGAGCCCGGTCAGGGTACGCGGCAGCCGACTGCCGAGCAGGACGTCCTCGGTGCGCGCGTCGCCGTGGCCGAGAGCCAGGTCCGCGATGTCGCCGATCCCCACCCCGGACGCGCCGAGACCGAGGTGGACCACGCCGACCAGACACAGGACGAGGGACAGGGCGCCGCCCACGAGCACAGCCCGTGGGCGGCGGCCGAGCAGACGGCCCGGAGCGGCCGCCACTGCTTCCGAGGCCATCAGACCTTCAGGGCCTTGCCGGTCTCGTCCAGGATGTGCATCGCCGACAGCGGACCGCCGAACAGCCAGGTACCCGGGTCGAGGGGCAGCGCCCTGTCGTTCTTGACGAACTCCAGGCCCTTCCATACCGCGTTGCCCGCGAGGTCGCCCGTGAACGGGTTGTCCTTCTCCGCGGCGACATACAGGAACGTCGCGTCCTTGTCGACCTGGGTGAGGCCTTCCACGCCGACCGTGGTCATCCCCCAGGTGTCGGCCTGGCCCTTCCAGCCGTTCTTCAGCCCGGCGAGGTTCAGCAGCTGGGGGGCGATGGCGTCGTCGGTGAGCATCCGGATCGAGGCCGCGCCGTTGGCGGTGAAGCCCTGGCCGAGCGCGTACGTCAGGCCTCCCTTGCCCGCCTTGTCCAGCCGGCCCTTGAGGTCGTCGGCCTTGTCGTCGATCTGCTTGTTCACCTCGACGGCCTTGTCCTCCTTGCCGACCGCCTTCGCCAGCGCGGTGAAGTTCTTCTTCATCGTGTCCAGCTGGGGCTTGGTGGTGTACGTGAAGGACACGACGGGGGCGATGTCCTGGAGCTGCTTGAGGTTGGCCTTGGACCGGTCGTTGTCGATGACGATGAGGTCAGGCTGCAGCGCCTTGATCTTCTCCAGGCTCGGCTCGTTCCGGTTGCCGACGTCGGTGACCTTGTCCGACAGGGCCGCACCCTTGGCTGTGATCCAGGTGCCGTAGCCCTTGTTGTCGGCGTTCCCCACCGGAGTGACGCCGAGGGCGACGAGCTCCTCGGCGTACGTCCACTCCAGCGTGACCACCTTCACCGCGGGCTTGTCCAGGGTGACCTTGCCCAGCGCGGTGTCGACGGTGACCTGGCCGCCGGCCGCCTTGTCCCCTCCGGACTTCTTCTCCCCGGTCTCACCGACGGTTCCGGAGCCACAGCCGACGGCGGTCAGCATCAGTGCCACAGCGGTGCCGCCGGTCGCCAGGGCGCGCAGCATTCTCTGCATGGTGAGTCTCTCCTCGTGTACGGATGGTGCGGTGCGGACGAGCGCTCTCGACACGGTGGTCCGTCCGGTCAGGGCACGGGGGTGGCCCCGGATCTCTGGGGGAAACAGGCGAGGTATCCGGTCGCCGGATCACGGACGACGTTGACCCGCAGGCCGAACGCGCGGTCGATGACCTCGGGGTTGAGGACGTCGTCCGGGGTGCCGGAAGCGGTGATCCCGCCGTCGGCGACGACGACCACCTCGTCGGCGTAGGCCGCGGCCTGCATCAGGTCGTGCAGCACCACACCGCAGGCGATGTCGTGCTCGCGGGCCAGTCGGCGCACGACGTCGAGCACGTCGAACTGGTGGCGCATGTCGAGGTAGGTGGTGGGCTCGTCCAGCAGGAGGACGCCCGCCCGCTGCGCCAGCACCATGGCCAGCCAGGCGCGCTGGCGCTCGCCGCCCGACAGTTCGTCGAGCCGGCGCTCGACCAGGGGGGCCGCGTCCGTGACGTCGAGGGCCCAGTCGATCGCTTCCGTGTCCTCGGCCGTGTGCCGGGCGAGGGCGCCGCGATGGGCGTACCGGCCGTGTCGTACAAGCTCACGGACCGTCACCCCGGCGGGCGCCTGGGAAGTCTGGGGGAGGAAGGCCAGCCGCTGGGACAGGGTTCGGCGGCCGAGTGAGGCGAGCGGCGTGCCGTCGATGCGCACGTCACCGCCGATGGGTGGCAGGAGACCGGCCACCGTCCGTAACAGGGTTGACTTCCCACAGCCGTTGGGGCCCACCAGGACGGTGATCTCCCCTGCCCGGAGTAACAGGTCCACCTGCTTCAACACCGGGCGGCCCGCGTGCCCGACGTCCAGATTCTCCGCCACCAGGCGGACGTCGCCCATGGAACCACTTTCCTTCCCCGCCTTCGGAACTGACGGCGCCACCATACAAGTTAGGCAAGGCACACCTTAGGCATGCGGCACCGAACGTCCAGCGCGTGACCATGTCGAGACCTCACGCACCACCGCGCGCCCCTGCCACACACACGCAACCCCCTTGTGAACAGCGGCTGTTACGTCTAGGCCGCCACGCTTCCGGGAGGGAGGGAGCCCGACGGTGCCGCGTCGACTTCACGCCAAAGCCTGCCGCCGGGCTGGCACGGGAGCTCGTAGCCCAGATAACTTAGGCAAGCCTAACCTAATGGAGATGTGATGAGTGCGATCGATGTCCTTGCCGCCGAGCCGACGAACGCGGAACGGATCCTGTCCGTGCTGACCCGAGCGGACTCGCTGACCCTCACCACGGACACGAACCGCTACGGCCTCGTCGGACTGCACACCGTCGACGGGAGCGGCCGGGTGACGCTCCGGCTTCCGGCGGACAGCCCGCTCGCGGCGCAGGCCGCCTGTGCGCCCCGCGGCATCCTGGCCGGCCTGCTGGAGTTCACCGACATCGCCCCCACCGCCGTCCGTGACCGGGTCAGAGCCCGGGTGACCCTCTCCGGATGGCTGACCCCCGAGAGATCCGAACAGCAGGCGGGCGAGCTGGAACTCCGGCTCGACATCGCCCGCGCCGGCTTCGGGACGACGGAGGGCACTTTCACCGTCGGCCTCGACGAACTCGTCCTCGCCAAGGCCGATCCCCTGGCCGCCGCCGAGGCCGCCATGCTCACCCACCTGGCCGGCTGCCACGATGACGTGGTGACGCTGCTGACCCGGCTGGCCGACCCGGACCTGCTGCACGGGGTCGTACGGATACAGCCCCTCGCCCTGGACCGGTACGGCATCACGCTGCGCTGCGAGTACGCCCGCGACCGGCGCGACATCCGGCTCGCCTTCCCGGCGCCCGTACGCGAGCCCGCCCAGGCAGGTGAACAGATCCGGCAACTCGTCGCGGCCGCCCGCGCATGCCCGAACCGGCGACGGGGAGCCTTCCGGTGATGACGGCACCGCACCCCACGAAGTCACTGTCCGCCGAACAGCAGGCGCATGACCGCATGGCAGCGATCACCCCCGCGGCACCGCTCGCAGCCGCCCTCCGCACACCACCGGAGCCGGGACGCCCCTCCCGGCCGGCCGCGGCGCCGACGTCGTCCGACGGCCGTCCGCCGACACAAGGCGAGGGGCCGACGTTGACGCACGCAAGGGCCGCCTGACATGACCGCACCACACTCCGGCGCCCACGCCCGGCAACAAGCGGAGATCCAGCAGCGCGCCGACATCCTGCGAGGTGTGGCCCTAGGCATGACACTCGCCAATGCCGCGCGGGCGGCGGGCTCGTCCATCAGCGCCGTGAATGCCTGGAAGGCGCAGGACCAGCTCTTCGGCGCCGCACTCGACGCGGTGAGTACCATGGCCGACGCCCAGGCCGCCCCGCCGCGGTCCCCCATGACCGATGAGCAGACCGAAGCCTTCCTCGCGGCACTGCGAAACGGCGAGACCGTCGAACAGGCCACCGCGCGAGTCGGCTTATCGCCATCGATCGTCTACCGGCACAGACGGCGCAATCACCGATTCGCCGAATTGATGCAGCAGGCACAAACGTCAGGCATGGAAGCGCGAGCCGAACGACGGCAGCGCAAGCGAGCACCCTTCCGAGCGATGCGCTACAGGCTGGTCCGAATGGCCCCGGACGGGCAACCCGCCCGCCGCACCGGTGAACCCGCTGCAGGGGAAGCCGCAACGAGGGCAGAGGGACGTCCCTCGGCACGCGACACGCCCACCCGCAACCCCGTCACCGAGCAGCGATTAAGGCAAACCTGACTTCAATCTTCGGCACTGGCCCTGTGCCGCGCCGCACGTGAAGGACCACCAAGGTCCCCGGACCCAGGCTTCGACGCCGAGCCGGAACCGATCGAGCACGTGACCAACGAGCGGCCGGACCGCACGGTCGGGATCGTTCGGTTGTCGCCTTCGTCTGCGAGCGCCATCAGCGGGCCGGTCGCCCGGCCGATGTGGTCGCGGTCCGCCGGTGCCTGCTGCGTGCCCGTCCCTCGCTCGCCGCGTACCAGCACCTGCGTACGGCGGCGAGCGCGGCCGGATCGTGGGAGAGCAGCGAACGCACAGACGCCCTGCAGGTGTTGAAGGCCATCGCCCAGCCCGTGCAGGACCGCTGGTACGGCGGATCCGTGGTGGTCGACGTGCTCCTCGACGACAACGACCTCCAGGCAGCCTGGCAGGCGGCCACCGACGGCTGCGCCGGCAGACCGGTGACGGTACGTACGAACGCCTCGCGGAGCTGCTGCTCGGCGCCCGCACCTGCCATTGACCGTCCTCGACAGGCACGGGCTCTGAACGCCTGCCTGCCTGGGCGCCGAGGGCCCGCCGGGGTCACGGGCGCGGCCCGCCAAGGCCTGGAGGAGGACCGAAGCCCACCAGCCTTCTTCATCGAGAACGGCGTCCGGCCGGAGGCCCGCACGAACGGGACACGCTCTCTGACCTGTGCTGACCATTTGCTGACCTGTCCAGGGCCAACACGGCTCTGACCTGCTGAAACGTCCAGATGTCAGATATAGGACTTGAATAGAGTCGCAGCAATTTGGACTCCTGGAAGATGGCTCCCTGCCTGGGCTTTCGCGCGAGCCAGGTTGGTCGTGAAATCGCCGGCCATGCACCTACTCGGACACTCTTCGCGGAATACACAGGACTGATGCTGACGAAAGGCTGACTTAACTGACGGAACGCCAGAGACTGGAAAGACGTAGGCAGGTCACTCCCAGGAGCACCTGAAGAGGCAATGCGTGAAAGCAACTCTCAGCTTGCATGAACAGCGCACCCACGGACAGCGCCCTGATGGCGGCTGATGCCGAGGAAGGTGTCTGCAGTGGAGTCCTGCCATCCCGCAGAGAACCCTTCGTCCCAAGGGGCCGCGCTCATGAATGCCGGTCCGGCCGGCCCGAGGGCGACCGGATACAGTGCGCGAGTCGGCAGCCTGGTCAGGGAGGGGAAGCGTGACCGCCACCAGCAACACCCGGCCCGCCGGGGGTGAGGCGCAAGCGCCGCGGCAGAGCCGGCTGCGCCGTCTGATGCGCTACGTCCCCCTGATCGCCCCCGTTCTGCTGTGGACCGCGCCCTGTTGGGTGCTCCTGCACAGCGGCCAGCACTGGCCACTGCCCGTCACGCTGGTCGGCACCGCCCTGTTCGCCCTCGGCCTCGTCGGTATGCCGCTCGCGATGGTGCGCGGCCACGGCCGGCGCCGGCAGGACCGGGCGGCGATCGTCGGTGACACCCTGCTGGGCACCAGTTGGGTTCTGTTCACCTGGTCCGTTCTGTTCGGCGTCCTCTTGCGGCTCGCCCTGACCGCGGCCGGCGTCGGCGAGAGTCAGGACCGGGCCCGAATCGTCACTTGGGCCGTACTCGGTGTAACCGCCGTACTGCTCGGCTGGGGGTACGCCGAGGCCCGTCGCGTGCCACGCGTGCGCCGACTCGACGTGCGACTGCCGCGGCTGGGTGCAGGGTTGGACGGCTTCCGCGTCGTCCTCATCACCGACACCCACTACGGCCCGCTTGATCGCGCTCGCTGGTCGGCACGGGTATGCGAGACGGTGAACGCTCTGGAAGCCGACCTGGTCTGCCACACCGGCGACATCGCGGACGGCACGGCCGAACACCGCCGCGCCCAGGCCGCCCCGCTCGGTACCGTGCGGGCCACCCGGGCCCGTGTCTACGTCACCGGCAACCACGAGTACTACAGCGAGGCCCAGGGCTGGGTCGACCTGATGGACGAGCTGGGCTGGGAGCCGCTCCGCAACCGCCACCTGCTGCTCGAACGCAGAGGCGACACCCTCGTGGTCGCCGGCGTGGATGACGTCACCGCCGAGTCCTCCGGCCTGGCAGGCCACCGCGCCCACCTCGCCGGAGCCTTGAACGGCGTCGACCCCGGCCTACCCGTCCTGCTCCTGGCACACCAGCCCAAGTTTGTCGACCGGGCGGCAGCCGCCGGCATCGACCTCCAACTCTCCGGCCACACCCACGGCGGCCAGATCTGGCCCTTCCACCACCTGGTCCGCATCGACCAGCCCGCCCTCGCCGGCCTCAGCCACCACGGCACCCGCACCCTCCTCTACACCAGCCGCGGCACCGGCTTCTGGGGCCCGCCTTTCCGCGTCTTCGCCCCCAGCGAGATCACCCTGCTCGTGCTCCGCTCCCCGCACCTGCCCACCTCGATGTAGCACCCGACGGGCCAACACTTCCGCTTGCAGCAGTCCACGAGCCGAGAGACGCGGCATCGTATGACCAAGCCCGTCTCGCTGAGGACAAGATCCGGACCATTCCCAGGACGGCAGCTCCGACGAGCCACACTTGATCACGTTCTATACAGGTCAACGACGTGTGGCACCTATTCCACAAGCAGACGGTGATCACCGCTTGCGTCCCGCAGGGGACGGCCCCCAGGAGAACCTCCGGGACGGGCACCCACTGCATAGATGTCAAGGCCTACAACGGCTCCGGAACGTCGCCGTACTCCTGCACGGTGACCGGTGGCCGATCACCGCTCGACCCATACGGCGGGAGCAGCCCTGGCTGCCTGGGGCGCGCCTCCGCACCGTTGTCGGCACGGGCCGGCTCATGCTCCAAGGCCCTTCGCAGTTCGTCGGCGATGGCATGGCCGATCGAGTCGGTCACCGGGTCGGGTTGCCACGCCCACTGTCCGTTGGGGTTGCACTCGAGGAAGTACCAGTCGCCGGCTGGCGTGACGGCGAAGTCGAAGGCGCCGAAGACCAGCCGGAAGGCGTTGAGGTACGCGGACACCGAGCGCGCGATCCGGGCGGGGACGGCGATCGGCGTGCACTCCATGAGGGACTGCCGTTGCCGCCAGTCCAGGTCCGGACTGTCGATGCGGACCGCGAACACCCGGCTGCCGACAGCTGTGAGTCGTACGTCGAACGCCTTCTCCACCTTGGCCTGGAACAGATGCGGGCAGACGGCCACGGCGGGCGTGATCTCGTGCGGGCGTACTTCGCGAACCCATACCTGTTGTGCCCTGCCGTCGATCACACAGGGCGTGTTCCACAACGGCTTGTAGACCACGGCAGCGGAGTGCCGGGCGGCGAACTCTCGGGCATGTTCATGGTCGTTGGTGATCAGCGTGGACGGGACGGACAGGCCGCTGCGCTGTGCGGTGGCCAGCTGGGCCGGCTTGTACTCGGCCGCCCGGTTGCTCCACGGGTGGTTGACGTAGTGGGCTCCGGGAAGCGACGCCAGGATGCCGCCGACGCCCCACAGGGACTGCGAGGCAGCGAACCGGCGCTCTTGGCCGCCCAGTTCGGGCGGCCCCTCGTAGGGGGAGGGACGGCGTGTCCAGACGGAGCGCACCTCGGTGAGGTCGAGCTCGCGGGTCGGCGTGCGCAAGGTGCCGCGTTGATCACCGGTACGGTACGTGGCGGTGAGCGCGGCACCTGTGTGCAGGTCTGTGCCGGGGTCGAGACGGACCACCGGGACCTGGTGTTCCGCGAGGATGCGCAGGACCACGTCAGCGGTCACGTCGTGGAGGCTGGTCAGTACCAGCACCGGCCCGATCGGGCGTGTCGTCATCAGTCGTGGTCGGAGTCCGACGAATCGTCCGAGTCATAGCTGTCGGCGCTGCTGGTACTCGTGGAGCTCGACGTGCCGCTGCCCGTTTGGTGGTGGAGCTCGACCGCCTGGCCGTGCTCGTCGATCACGACGGCGATCTGGGTCTCCGGGTCGATCACCGCGGTGAGCAGGGGAACCGGCCGCGTCTCGGCATACGGTGCCATGCGGGTGATGCCCCAGGGTGTGCCGGCGTCTCGCGTTGTCATCGTTCGTCTCCTTCGCTTCCGACTGTTCGGGGGCTCGCTTACTCCGTAGGGGAGGTCTCCGGGTTCGTGCTCACTCTCCGCGCATGAAGTCGATCTCAACCGACGCAAGGAACGGCTGTACGCTGACGCACTCCCAGCCGATCGGTTCCACAGCCGCGATGATCTTGTCGATCTCCTTGCGGATCGCCTTCATGGACACCCTGGCGCGGCTGTCGATGTCGAACCCGGCGACGAAATGCGCGTCGCCTCTGCCATAGGCGGTTCTGGCGTCCGAAACGAGCTTCTGCATACGCCAGGCATGTAACAGCCCCATGTGGGTCCTCTTCGTTGTGGATGCAGGCGCGGCTCACACAGTGAGCGATGGGTCCATGCTGGCAAGGGGCGTTGAAATGCGGATGAAATCCCGGTTCATCGGCCGGATGCGGCGGCAGCGGTGCGGCAGGGAGATGAGGAACAGCCGTCTGTGACGGACGCGGGCTTACGCGAGTCCACCGGATGCGGTGCGGGAGCGGGCGACGGCCCGTTCGAACCGGTCGCGCGCCTGGACGAGGTCCTCCGTCGCGGCCTGGTGCCAGCCCAACCGGTTACGGATCTCGGCCTTCAGCCCGGTGCCGGGCCGTCCGCCGACCGCCGCGCGTGCCTCGGCGTGGAAGCGGGCCGCTCCGGCCGGGTTGCCCAGGCACTCCTCTGCGGCGGCGAGTCTGCCGAGGACCGCAGCGAAGAGGGGGATGTCCCCCACGCGCTCGGCGAGTTCGGCTGCCCTGGTCAGCGCGTCGGCGGCCTGCACGTGGTGCCCGCGGTCCAGCTGGAGCGTACCCATACGGAAGAGTGTCTTGCTCAGGATCCGGGGCCTGCCGATCCTCTCGGCGAGGCCGACCGCCGCCGCGTAGCACTCCTGCGCCTTGTCCTTCTCTCCCACCTGATGGTGGACGGCGCCCACATTGGCCAGGTACATCACGGCGAGCCAGTCGTCCTCCACCGCCCGGGACAGGTCAGCGGACTCGGCCAGGAGCGCAGCGGACTCGGCCGGCTGCCCTGCCGCGTTCGCGAAAATGCCGAGGGAACCCAGAGCCCGTGCCTGTTCGAGGACATCTCCGGTGCGGCGGCTGATCCGAAGCGCTTCGCCCAGCCAGCGGCGCGCCTGCCCGTAGTGCCCCTGCAGCCCGTACGCGATGCCCATGCAGGTGCGCAGTTGGGAGACCATGCGCTGGTCGGTGAGCTGCTCCGTGAGCGGCAGCACGATCTCGACGGCGGCCCGGCACTCGTGGTACCGGCCCTGCCGGGTGAAGTAGTCGCACAATCCCTCGACGAGCCGGCCGGCGTCGTCCACGTGGCCCACGGCCGCCGCCTGGGCGACCACGTCGACCAGTTCGCCGCCCGCCGCATCCAGCCATGCCGTCGCCTCCTCCCCGTGGGCGAAGGGCGCCGTGTCGGCCCTCGGGCCGGTGGGGAACGCGACGGTGCCCCAGTCGCTCGCACGGCGGGCGGCGGCCACGTAGAGCCGGAAGACCCCGGCCCGCGCCGCGGCGACTTCTGCGGGGTGCGCGGCGGCGACGCGCCGGGCGTAGACCGCGACCAGGTCGTGCAGGCGGTAGCGTCCCGTGACGGCCTCCTGGACGAGACTCGCCTCGACCAGGCTCTCCAGGACGCGCTCGGCGGCGGACGGGGTGAGGCCGAGCAGGGCGGCCAGGGTCAGCCGATCGAAACTCACGGTGGGCGAGAGGCCCAGTACGCGAAACGCCCGACCCTGTGCGTCGGGAAGCTGATCGTAGGAGACCTGGAAGGCCGCCTCCACACTGCGGTCCTCGACCGCGAGTTCGGCGAGACGGTGCTCGTCGTCGGCCAGCCGGACCACCATGCGCTGCAGCGCCCACAGCGGGCGGCTCTGCATCCGAGCCCCGACGACCCGCAGAGCCAGCGGCAGCCGGTCGCACAGGCGGGCCAGTTCGCGCACCGCGGCACGCTCCGGATCGGACCCCGTGCCGCCGACGACACCGGTCAGCAAGGCCTCCGCCTCGTCCGTCTCCAGCGGCGCCAGCGAAATCCTGCGATCGACGTCGAGCCCGGTCAGCCGCCGGCGGCTGGTCACCAGCACGAGGCTGCCCGGACCGGCGGGCAGCAGTGGCCGCACCTGTTGTGCGGCGCGTGCGTCATCGACCACCACGATGAGCCGGAGGAAGGCGGTGGCCGCTCTCCACGACGCCGCCAGGCCCTCGACGTCCCCCGAAGGATCGTCGTCGCCTTCCGTGAGGTCGCCGACCGCCCGCAGCAATCGGCGCAGCACACGCTCCGGCACAGCTGGTTCCCGTCCCTGCCGGTGACCGTTGAGGTCGACGAACAAGCAGCCGTCCGGGAAACGGTCGCGTACCGCCCGCGCGGCGCGCACCACGAGCGCGGTCTTGCCGACTCCGGCCATGCCGTCCACCGCACGGACTGTCACCGCCTGCTCGTCCGTCGGCGCGAGCAGCGCGTCCAGCTCGTGGTTGCGTCCGGTAAAACCGCTGACGTCGACCGGTAGTTCGTCCCGCAGGCGCCGAAGGGGGCGCGCGGCCGGCGGCCGCCGGTCTGTCGATCGGCCCGCTGGCGGGGGTGCGCCGACGAGGAGAACTTCATCAGCGCGCAGCACTGCCTCGTGCACCCGCCGCAGTTCACCGCCCGGCTCCGCTCCCTGTTCCTCCACCAGACGGCGGCGCACCTTGGCGAAGACGGACAGCGCATCGGCTTGCCGGTTGGCGGCATAGAGGGCGCGCATCAACAGGGCGGCCACAGACTCGTTGTGGGGGTGCGTCGCGGACAGAGCGAAGAGCTCCGCGACGACCTCGGCGTGCCGGCCCAGCCGCAGCTGGCACTCCACCTTGTCCCGCACCAGCACGAGCCTGTACTCCGACAGCCGTAGACGCTCCGCCTCGGCGAACGGCCCGGGGAGCGCCGACAGGGGTTCACCGTGGAACAGATTCAAAGCGGCGGACCACGCACTCACCGCGGCGGCCAGATCACCGGAATCCCGCGCGCTGTGGGCCTCTTCGACGATCTCCCTCAGTCGGGCCACGTCCGTCCGGACGCTTCGCGCATCCAAGCGGTAGCCACCCCGGTCGGTCACGATCACGGACCCGGAGGTACTTCCTGCTTCCGGGGCCAGACGCCGGCGCAGCTGGTGCACATAGACCGGGATGACCTTGGCACCGGTGCCCGGCGGCTCCGGGCCCCATACACCGTCGAGCAGTTGCTGCCGACTGACGGTGGTGCCCGGCCGCAGCAGCAGCGCCGTCAGCAAGGCCTGTTGGCGTACCGGACCGAGGTCCAGCCGTACGTCGCCGCGCCAGGCCCGGAGCGGACCGAGTACGGCGAACCGGAGCGGGCTGCCGTGCGTCGACAAGTCCCCGTTGGGTGGCACGCTGGGGAGTATAGGGCCGCGTTCCCCCGCTCACAGGGGCCGGACTTCATGCGGCAGCCGGGCGACAGGGGCACGGGACTCCCGTGAGGGTGCACCGATGCCGTCGATCAAGCCGTGCCACGCACCAAGCCTTCCGAGCAGGGCGCCGGGCCCCGCGGCAGGTCACTGCCGCGGCGCAGATCGGCAAGCCGGACACCGTCCGGCCCGGTGCTGACCACTTGCCGACCGTTCTGACCCACCTTCAGGCATGGGAGACTTCCGCGACCGCGGGCGCACTGCCGGCCCTGGCGGGGCGACATCGCCGCGTTCCCCATCTGGCATGAACCGTCCCTTCCCACCGTGCCCGGTGTTCCGGCATCTGACGCGGTCGAGCTGTGTCGCGCGCAGTCACCGTCGGAAGTACAGGCGCCCGTCCGACCACAGCAGGTCTGCGCCGCCCCAGCGCGCCGCCGCGCGCACATCGGGGAAGAAGCCGCACCCCTTGTCGTTCGCGCTGGTGTTGCACAGTACCGGTACGCCGCTGAGCTGCTCGTACTCCGTGAGCACCGCCGCCAGCAGCGGGTTGTCGCGCTCGGTCACGGTCTGCAGCCGGGCCGTGCCGTCGAGGTGGACGACGGCCGGGATCTTCTCGTGCCACCCGGGGCGCACCTCATGGTCGAAGAGCATGTACGGGTCCGGACGGCCGGGGGAGAAGATCTCCGGTGCCCGGTGTTCCAGGCAGATCGGGGCAACCGGACGGTAGTCGGCGCGACCCTTGATGTCGTTGAGCCGGTCCTTCGTCTTCGGGTCGGTGGCCGGGGCGAGGATGCTGCGGCCGCCAAGCGCGCGGGGCCCCAACTCGGCCCGGCCGTCGAGGACCACGACCGGCTCCGCAGCCTCGTGGAGCACCTTGGCGAGCCCGGCAGCGTCGCACGGCTCCCATGCCCACCCCGGCATTTCGGTCACCGGCAGCAGCTGAGGGCCGCGGAACACGTCCCAGTCCAGGGCGGTTCTGCCCTCCTGACACACCATCTCCGCGACCGCCGTGCCGATCGCGGCGCCGGAGTCGTTGGGAAACGGTGGAATCCATACCTCACGGAAGAGGCCGCTGGACCGGATCAGACTGTTCCACTTGATGTTGAGGGCGCATCCGCCCGACATGCACAGATTCGGGCTGTGCAGGTCCGGAGCGAGCCCCGCCACGCGCTCGCGCAGCGCGGTCAGCAGCCTGGTGCCGAGATAGCCCTGGAAGCTCGCGATGAAGTCGGCGTCCGAGCCGCCCGGCAGCACCTCGGCACGGTGCTCGCGGCACCACTCGGCCAGCTCGATCCCAGTGTCGAACGTGAGCGGAATACGATCCAGTCGGGACTCGAAGAACCGGTACAGCGCCGGCTCGTCCCGTCCCAGGGCCGCGTACGCCATCGCCTTGCCCGCCACGTCGAGGTTCCGGGGGACGGCGGCGGTGCAGACCTCCTGCGCGCTTTGTTGCGACGCCGCCCGGGAGCGGAACGGGTCCCACTGGGCGCAGTAGTCGGCGAAGGCATTGCCGTAGAGGGGGAAGAGGGGCCCCAGGCTCTGCACCCGGAACGGGGCGGTGTCCACCCTGTACAGCCGGGGAACGGTGCCGCCGTCCCAGACCAGCCCCAGTGCCGACTCGCCGCGGGCGGCGAACGAACTGGTGCAGTATGCGCCGAGCAGATGCTGCGTCACGTGGTGGTAACTGGCGTAGCGGATGACGCGGTCTCCCAGCGGCAGGCCGTCGAACTCGTAGCGGCGCAGCGCCGCCCCAGTGGTGCCCTCCGGCTCGCAGTACGGCGCGACCTCGAGTGCGACTGGCCGCCCGCGGTCCGTCACCTCCCGCAGCATCGGCGCCGGCTCGCCCGGCGCCGCCATCCACCCGTCGATCACGACGGCATCGAGGTCGGACAGCCCCACCCCCTGCCCGGCCAGGAGGTGCTCGACGACTTCCAGCCGATCCAGCGGCTGGAAGCGCGGGTTGCCGTCCAGTTTCTCCATCTCGATGCTGCACAGCAGCGTGCCGTCCTCGATGACGGCGAGCCCACCGTCATGCGTCAGCTTCAGCCCGCAGATCAGCATTGTTTACAGCCTTTCTTCTCCGAGGGATTTCGTTTTGTCCGACGTATTGTTCGAGTCGAATCACAATCGGGTGGGTACCCACATCGCGGGATCGACCCAACCGACCGAAGGCGGCGAATGCGACCATCAGGCTCTTCTGATTTTTTGTGGTGGCCCAAAATGTCGGCCTGGACTGCCCAGTAGTACCCGGAAACACCGGTACTTTCAGCTCTCGACACCCTCGACACTCTCGAAATCGAAAGCAGGGAAATGACAGCCGATATGACGAGCGACGTCGCACAACTCTACGAGGCCTTTCCCTTCCCGTCCCCGGCGGAGGACGCTCCGCTCATGGACCTCGTCGCCGACCAACTCCCTTTCGTCCTGCGGGAGACCGAGCTGGAGGGCTGGGAGGTACTCGACGCCGGGTGCGGAACCGGCTCCATCCTGGTGGCGCTCGCCCGGCGTTACCCCCGAGCCCGGTTCACGGGGCTGGATGCCTGCAGCCGCTCCCTCGAGATCGCGCGGCGGTGCGCCGAGTGGTACGAGGTGACGAACGTGGAGTTCGTTCACGGCCGCATGCCCGAACTGGATCTGCGGCGCCGGTTCGACCTGGTGGTCTGCTGCGGGGTCTTGCACCATCTCCCCTCGCCACGGGCCGGGTTGCGGTGGCTCTCCGAGCACCTCGCGGACGACGGACTGATGCATCTGTGGCTGTACGACGCGGTCGGCGAACACGGCCGGATGCTGGACCGGGAGCTCGTGCAACTGCTCACGCCGCCCGGCGGCCCCGAGGGCGGGCTCGCCACCATTCGCGGCCTCGGACTCCAACTGTCACTCGCGGACTACGGCTTCCCCGTCGGCTGGACCGGTACCCCGCTCACCCCGGCCGAACAGGACGTCGCTGACGCCGACGCCTACCTCAACCCCGTGGTCCTGCCGATGCGCTTCGCCGACATGCCCGACTTGTTCGCAGGCCTGCCCGTGTCCTGGCTGGCCGCGGACCGGGTCTTCCACCCGGGAGGCATCCACCTCGTCGATCTCGCGGGCAAGGCAGCCGAGACACACGGTGGCGCAGCGTTCGTACGCCCCGAAGACCTCTTCGACCGACCGGACCTGCGGGACCGGGTCCGCGAGTTGGGGAACCTCGACCGGCTGCGGGCGATCGAGTTGCGGCTGCGGCCTACCGGCTTCGAGGTCCTCGCCGGCCGCGGCAGTGGGCTCGAGCGCTGCGTACCCCGTATCGCGGGCAATCTGTTGCCGTTCAAACCGGACTCTGTGATCCAGTGACCGGGTAGGGAACCTGCGGGCTGATGAACCGATCCGGACGTCAGCCCGCCGTCCCCGAAATCAGCAGTGGTTGATCGGTGTTCTCAGGAGGGCGCCGGCCTGGGCGGCGGCACGGATGCCGGTTTCGACGGCTCCGTCCATCCACAGGGCGTTGAAATTGGTGGAGGTGTCGCCTCCGGCGAAGGCGATGCGTCCTTCGGGAGCGCTGATGGCGTGCCCGTGTGTAGTGAGCCAGCCGGGGCGGTAGGCGATCCAGGTGCCGCGCGCGTAAGGGTCTTGGTTCCAGTCGTGGCTGTGCACCGCCTTGACACGGGCCGCTGGTGCGTAGGCGGCCAGGGCTTTCTGCGCTCCGGACAGGGTGTACAGCTCGGGGGAGGCCACGGGGTCGCCGAAGCCGGTGAGCAGGCTGCCCTGGGCGGTGACCCTTTCGGTGCGGATCCACTGGAATCCGCCCGGGGTACCGGCGGCGAAGAAACACGGCTCGGGCAAGCCCTCGGCCAGCAGCCAGACCTTGGCGAAGTGTCCGGCGTGCCCACGGGAGGTGACAGCCTGCTTCGCGGGGTGCAGGGCCGGGTGGAATTCGATGCCGCGCCAGCAGTTCAGCGGAGTGGCGACGATCGCGGTGTGGGCGAGAAACCGCTCTTCAGTGTCGGTGATGACCTCCACATGCTCGCCGGTCTGGGCGACACGGCGGACGGGTGAGGACAGGTGAACCTCGGCGCCGGCATCGGCGATGAGGGCGTCCAGGAGGGCCGTTGTCCCGTCGCGGAAGCTGTCGAGGACATCGAGAGCCAGCGTCTGCTGCGCGAACGGGGTGTAACGGGTGGCGATCTCACCGAGAAGGTACAGGGCGGAGATCTCGTCGGCGGGGGCACCGTAGTGCACCGACGCCTGCTGGCTGAGGGTGGCGAGCGCCGTGGCGGACAGGCCGAGTGCGGTCAGGTAATGGCGCACCGACACGTCGAGGGGACGGGTGCGGTCGGGGTCGTGGAGGTGGGGGCGAATGGCCTGGGCGGTATCGGTGATGCGCCGGACGGCATCATCGATTTCGGCACCGTAGCCGGGGGGCAGGGCCTGCGGGTCGGTGGGGGGAATGCCGTCGATGATCAGGCTGCTGACGGTCGTACTGGGGCTTTGGACGATGGGCAGTTGATAGCGCGCGGCCTCGGCGTAGATGTGGCGGAAGGTGTCACGGCGGCCCAGCCACATGCCGCCGAGGTCGACAGGTGTGCCGGTGCCGGGGAAGGTGCTGGTCCAGGTCCGTCCCCCGAGGCGGTCGCGGGCTTCCAGCAGCACTACGGAATGCCCTGCTGTCCCCAGTTCGCGGGCGGCGGTGGCGCCGGAGATACCGCCGCCGATGATGATCACGTCGTGCATGTGTACTCCTGAAGGGTCGGCTGAGGATCGACGTGCGGTGCGAAGCGGCCTGGGTGCCTCGCCGGGCTTCAAAGTGCGGTCTGGGCGCGCACCGCTGCGGTGATCCGGTCCCAGGCCAGTCGCACGTGCCGCTGCTCGGTGCCCGGTGCGCCGATGGCCATGCGCAGCAGTACCCGGCCGCCGGCCTTGGTGTGGGTGAGGTACAGCTCGCCGGAGTCGTTCAGCCGTTGCATCATCCGCAACGTGGCCGCGTCCGCCTTGGTGTCGGGCAGCTGAGGCCACAGCGGGCGGAAGCAGACCAGGCCCAGCGGGTGGTGCGGGTGCAGGTGGAACGCCGCATCGGCCTCGATCCATCCGGCCAGCTGCCGCGCCAGGCCGATACCGTTACGGATGTGCGCCCGCAGCCCCTGCGCCCCGTACCAGCGGATCACCGACCATAGCTTGAGCGCTCGAAAGCGGCGGCCGAGCGGGATCTGCCAGTCGCGGTAGTCGATGACCTCGCCCGAGGCGGTGGCCTGGTTGCGCAGGTACTCGGGGAGGACCGAGAGCGCTCCCACCAGCGGTGCGCGGTCGGCCACCCACAACACGGTGCAGTCGAAGTTGGTGAGCATCCACTTGTGCGGGTTGGTGACGTAGGAGTCGGCGTACTGAGCCAATCCGTCGTTGAGCCACCGCAGTTCCGGGCACACCGCGGCCACGCCCGCATAGGCTGCGTCCACGTGCAGCCAGACGCTGTCGCGGCGGCACACGCCGCCGATCTCGGCCACCGGGTCGATCGCGGTGGTGGAGGTGGTCCCGACGGTTGCGCACACCAGCAGCGGAACGGCACCGGCCGCGCGGTCCTGGGCGATCATCGCCTCCAGGCAGGTCGGGTCCATCGCCAGGGTCTGCTGATCGACGTCCACCACCCGCACGGCAGCCGCGCCGATTCCACAGACCCGTGCGGCTTTTTCCAGCGAGGAGTGGGTCTGTGAGCTGGTGTAGATCGTGTACCGCGCATCGATGCCGTGGCGCCCCGGCTTCCCCCCGCCCGCTCGGTGCAGCGCGGCAACGACCGCCACCAGCGAGGCGCTGGACGCCGAGTCCTGGATGACACCGTTGCCCCGGAACGTATCGGGCAGTCCCAACAGCTGCACCAGCCAGTCGAGCACGCGGGTCTCCAGCTCGGTACAGGCCGGACCGGTCTCCCACAGCATGCCCTGGACGCCCAGCCCGGACGAGAGGAGATCACCCAGAATCGCCGGGCCGCTGGCGTTGGCCGGGAAGTACGCGAAGAACGAAGGATGCTGCCAGTGCGTGACGCCCGGCATCAGCACCCGGTCCAGGTCCGCCATGACCCCCTCGAACCCCTCGCCCGTCTCCGGTGGGCTCTGCGGCAGCGTGTCCAGCACCTCGCCCGGTGCGACCTGGGACCGCACCGGGTATGACTCGATCTTCTCCTGGTAGGCGGCGATCCAGTCGATCACCTGCCGGCCGTGACGACGGAACTCGTCCGGCGTCATATGCCCACACACGACACTGGCTCCCAACACCCTGCTCCAAATGACTTGGCGCGCATTTCCGTCCCGCCTCCCGCCAGAGGCCGGACCGTCTTTCATGGCATAGCGCCCGACGGTCTCCGTGGCTGCGGTGCTCCAGTCAAGCAGGGCCACACAAGAAAGGTAGAACCTACGGGTGCGGAGTTCACTCCATTAGGTCACTCGGGTGAGGCAGCAGGTCGCCCCGATATGAAATCCTTCAAACGAGCACCCAGGGTGGGAAATATCTTCGTACGCAAGGCCCTGAAATCAGTGGAACAGGGGTTGGTCACCAGCCATGAGTCGCGTGAATGAGCACCACGTGGGGGCGGAGGGGCGGCTTGACGAGCTCTGCGCCCTGCGCAGGAAGGAAGTCTCGGAGGCGATCCGCAGGGCGGGCGGGCTCAACTCGAACCCGGTGGCCTACAGCGCGGAGGAAGACCTGCTGTGGGGAACCATGGTGTCGAAGCTCGACGCCATGCACCCCTGCGTCGCCAGTTCGCACTACCTCCAGGCCAAGGAGCGGCTGCCGCTGCCCCTCACCCACACGCCCAGGATCGACGACCTCGGGCAGCGCCTCAACAACCTCACGGGGTTCCGACTGCTCCCGGTCGACGGGCTGTCCCCGGTCGGGGACTTCTACGGGCGCTTCGCCGACGACATCTTCTCGACAACCGTGTTCCTGCGTTGCCCCAGCCGGCCCCACTACAGCCCGGAGCCCGACATGCTGCACGAGCTCGTCGGGCATGTCGTCATGCTCTCCGACCCGCTGTTCGCCGATCTTTACCGGGATTTCGGCGAAGCCGCGAACAACGCCACCTCCGAGCAGGACCTCCAGGCGATCAGCCAGGTCTTCTGGTTCACGATGGAGACGGGACTCGTGCAGGAGGACGACCGGGCCAAGGCGTATGGGGCGGCTCTCCTTTCATCGAGCGGGGAACTCGCCAAGCTCGACACGTGCCCGGTCGAGAAATTCTCCATCCAGGCTATGATCGAATCGGATTACGACATCTCCACTTACCAGGGCAAACTGTTCATCGCACAATCCGTCGATGAAATGGCCAGCGAAGTCCGCTCCTTCTTGAGGCGTGCTTGAAATCGAGATCCATTCGGGCAAAGCTAAGGAACCAGCGGAGGCAAGCATCATGGCGGCCATGACACAGGTCCGCCGAGATCCACCGGCCAGAACCTCCCCGTCAAGGCGTATTCATATCTCCGCTTTTTAAACCTATTGCATGCCGGAAGGCGGTGGCGAACCGATGACCACGACGAATGTCGGAAGTCGGTCACACGACAGTGGAAGACAGGTTCACGACCCAGCTGCGGTGCGGCTGGTCGAGATCACCCTGGGGTTCTGGATCGGGCAGGCCGTGGGTGCGTTCGCACGACTGGGCATCGCGGACGCGTTCGCCGGTCAGCACCGGACCGCGGACGATCTTGCGGCCCGAACCGAGTGCGATCCTCCGGGAATGCGCCGGTTGCTGAGATCGCTGACCGGTGTCGGGGTCGTTCGCGAGGTCTCGCCCGGCCTGTTCGACCTCGGCGAGCTGGGGCAGCACCTCCGCACCGACCACCCCCGGTCCATGCGAGATCTTGCGGTGCTGCAGAGCGAGCCGTGGATGTGGCGGGTCTTCGAGCAACTCCAGCATGCGGTCTCCACCGGTGCCACTCCCGTCAAGAACGTCCTCGGGACTGACTGCTACTGGACCTGGCTGCACCATCAGCCCGAGGCGCGACGTGTGTTCGATGCCGGGATGGTGTCGGTGGCCAAGGCTCTCCAGATCCCCACCGCACTCTCCTACGACTACCGAGACGTACACCGAATCGTCGACGTCGGTGGCGGCCTGGGACAGGTGCTGACAGCGATCCTCACCGCCAACCCCCACATCAGCGGCACACTGTTCGACCAGCCTGCCACCGTCGCCGACGCCCAACAGGTACTGGCGGACGCGGGTCTGGCGGGCCGAAGTTCCGTGGCCGGGGGCGACATGTTCCAGGCCGTGCCCGGGGGCAGCGACACCTACCTGCTGTCGTTCGTGCTGATGGATTGGGACGACGAGCACGCGGTACGGCTGTTGCGCAACGTGGCGGCCGTACTCCCCGCGCACGGGCGGATCCTGGTCCTCGACTGCCTGGTGGACCACGGCACCGACACCGGCCCGTCAGGGCACCCCTTCCACATGGGCCGCACGGTCGACCTGTTCCAGATGTGCATGGGCAGCGCCCGGGTCCGGAGCCGCGCGGAGTTCGAAGACCTCTACGCCCGCGCAGGGCTGCGGCTCCACTCGCTCGACCTGCCACAGGCCCCGGTCAGCCTGATGCAGGTGACCCCCGGCTGACAGAACCATGCGCGGGTCGGTATCGGCTTCATGGCGTGCTGGAGCGCCGCCGGCGGCGAACCCTCCCTCGCACCGTGCGCGTCTCCCGGCACACCGCCTTGGGTCGGCTGCCGGTCGTCTCGCCGGGGATGACGTCTTCGGCGGGACGGCGCGTCCCTTCTGAAGGCTGTCGGCAGGGCGCGATCGTGATCGAAGAGGTCTTCGGTCAGCAGTGCGTCCGCCCGCCATCCTGTGATGACGGCACCCTGCGTCACCACGAAAGTCGGACAGAGACGTTCGGCTGTCCGAGCGCTCTCGCTTCCGCCGACCACTGGCTCGATTCTCCCGTCGGTGTTCCGCCAGGCAGGCGAGAGACACGCGCTGGCGACCTGGTGGCACGGATGCGTCTCGGGCTGCTCCGTGGTTACATGAACCTCGTCGAGCACACACAGTGTTCATGCACGCACGGACCGTAATGCACGGCACTCCCCCCACGTAGCCCATGGAAAGGTAACCCTCATGGTCGCCACCGTGATCCGGAACAAGTCGCACCGCGTCTTCGACGAGATCGACGAGAACGGCAACGGCGTCATCAGCGCGGACGACTTCGAGCGCATCGCCGAGCGCCTCATCCAGTCGTTCGACGCCCAGGCGTCGCCGGCCGCCGACAAGGTCCGCACCACCTACACCAAGTGCTGGCAGAAGCTCGCGGCGCTGGCCGACAGCGACGGCGACGGACAGGTCACGAAGCAGGAATTCGAGGTGGCCTTCGCCTCCGCTCAGCAGAACAAGTTCATGCAGGTCATCGACGAGGCCATCGGTGCCGAGTTCGCCCTCGCGGACACCGACGGCGACGGCGTCATCGACCGTCAGGAGCTCAGCAGCATGCTGAGGGCCTACGGCGTGCCGGAGGCCGAGTTGAAGCAGGCCATCGCGGGGGTGGACCAGGACGGCGACGGACAGGTGTCCCGCGACGAGTACCGCACTGCGATGCGCGAGTTCTACCTCGGCGACGACGCCGCCGCGCCGACCAGCCAGATCTTCGGTCGCATCCGAGGGTGACCTGGCGGTGGGGGGGGGGGGGGGGGGGGGGGGGGGAGGAGAGGGGGGGGGGGGGGGGGGGGGGGGGAAGGAAGAGGAGAGAAAGCAAAAAAAAAAACG